>CALEYM010000289.1 GCA_937926185.1 uncultured Bacteroidota bacterium
GCTTCGGGGGTTCCGACGTTTACGCGGACCATGCCCGTCCTTCTTTTTTTATGTCGTTTTCTCCGTGCTTCCGTGCCTCCGCGGTTAAGTTTTTCCACCACGGAGGCACGAAGGCACGGAGCGGTGGTCAAACCAAATCGAATTGCAATTTCGCAAGGCTGCTGTACAACCCTTCGTGCAACGCAGACAGCTCTTCATGCGTACCTTGTTCTACAATCTGTCCGCCGTCCAGCACATAAATACGGTCTGTTTCGCGTATAGTGGCCAGCCTGTGGGCAATAATGATACTGGTGCGGCCTTCCATCAGGTTGTTCAGGGCCTCCTGCACCACCTTTTCGCTTTCGGCATCGAGTGAGGAGGTAGCCTCGTCGAGCAACAGGATAGAGGGGTTGCGCAGGATAGCCCGGGCAATGGCTATGCGCTGGCGCTGGCCTCCGGACAGTTTAATGCCCCGTTCGCCGACCACCGTATTCAAGCCTTCCGGGAAAGAACGGATAAAGTCCCAGGCATTCGCTTTGCGCGCCGCTTCAATGATCTCCGGCTCCGCGGCGTCCGGTTTTCCGTATAGGATATTTTCCCGGATCGTACCGCCGAACAGGATGACCTCCTGCGGCACAATGGCAAAATTCTGCCGGTACGATTCGAGGTCATATTCATAAATATCGGTGCCGCCAATACGAATCGTGCCGGTATCGGGCCGGTGAAATTGCAACAACAACTGCATGATGGTCGATTTCCCGGCGCCGCTTTGGCCAACCAGGGCTACTTTTTTCCCGGCGGGAATGGTAAGGCTGACGCCTTTGAGCACGCTGATGTCGGCGCGGGTGGGATAGGAAAACCGGACGTTTTCAAACGTCACGTCGCCCGTCAGCCGTCCGGCGGGGTGATTGGTTTGGGGTCTCAATTCTATTTCCGTTTTAGAATTTAAAATTTCCCGCACCCGCTCCGTGGCGCCCACGGCGCCTACCAGTTCGGTGTAAAAATTACCCAACCCGGCAATGGCCCCGCCAATGACTGCCGTGTACGTCACGAACGTGATCAGTTCGCCGGCGGTCATTTGTTTGGTCTGTACCAGGTGCATGCCAAAACCAATAACGAAGAACAAGGCGCCGAAAAGCATGGTGATAATAAAAACGGCGAAAGCCGCCCGTCCCCGCGCATAGCGCATTGATACGCCCACCACCGCGCCGTTGGAACGCCCGTAACGCATGCGTTCGAAGGCTTCATTGGTAAATGCTTTTACGGCGTGTATCGATTGCAGGGTTTCGTCCAGAATTGTATTCGTTTCCCCCATCAGTTCCTGCCGTTTTTTGGATAACTTCCGCACCCAGCGCCCAAAAATCATCGCTCCGATCACAATAACCGGAAAAGTGGCCAGCATTACGCCGGCCAGTTTGGGCGCCATCCAGCTGAGCAGGGCAATGCCGCCTACCAGTATGATCACCTGACGAATAAATTCTGCCAGCACAAAATAAAAGGTGTTGTAAAGCTTTTCCACGTCATTGGTCAGCCGGGAGACCAGTTCGCCCACCCGGCTTTTTTCAAAAAAAACGATGGGCATGGCTATCAGGCGTTGATAAAGCGCCTTGCGCACATCCGCCGTACCGTTTTCGCTGACCACCGCAAACATCATTACCCGCAAATAGGAAATAACGCCCTGTACGATCAGGATCAGTACCAGCCAGAGGCCCATCCGTTCCAGATCGAAACTAACTACCACTCCCTGGGCCACATCGAGCATTTTTCCAATAATATAGGGGAAAACCATAAAAATACCGCTGGATAGAAACAACAGCGCCAATCCAAATATAAAATGCCAGCGATAGGGCCGGACAAACGCGAAAATCTTCAGCGCCTCCCGCAAACTCTCCCGGGAAATACGGGGCTTGTTCTCTTCTTTTTTTTCCATAGGGCAAAGTTCCGATTAGGAACTAAAAAAATGCGGGAAAGTTGACTTGATTAGAAGGTTTCTGGTTTGAAGGTTACTGGTTGGAAGGTTAGAGGGTTTCTGGTTAGCGCAACCAGAAACCCTCTAACCTTCTAACCAGTAACCTCTTTAGCTAACCCTTACCCCGTTTTCCACCGCCCGTTCCGGCTGAAGCAGCACTACCCCACCCTCCGTTTCAAGGCCAAGGACGAGCACTTCGGAAAAAAAAGTCGCGATTTGTTTGGGCGGGAAATTAGTCACGGCGATCACCTGACGCCCCATCAGATCTTCGGGCTGGTACAAATGGGTGATCTGGGCACTGCTTTGTTTGATGCCCAGCCCCGGACCGAAATCGACCCGGAGCCGGTATGCCGGTTTGCGGGCCTGCGGAAAAGGATTTACCCCGATGATTGTGCCGACCCGGAGTTCCACTTTCCAAAAATCGTTGAAGGATATTTGCTCCATGCTGCAAATTAACCCTAATTTTGTCAGACTTATTTTCGTAAAAATAACGTTACGTCTGAAAAGCAGGCTTTTATACATGCTTTTTTGATTAAAACCCAGACTTATGAATGCCAAAACCCTGGTTTTACTGGCTTTTGCCATATATGGCGTGATCTGCTGGCGCTGGTATGTATGCGGTATCAAACAGCAATGCGGCGAAATGGCGCAAGCCACCGCGGCGCCGGTAGTGGAAACGCCCGCTATAGAAGATGAGGGCGCCGCCATATCGGACACTTCGTTTCGTCCGTACGAGCCGACTCCGGGAGCAACCCCTCCCGCTACACAACCGGTAAATGATGAACCCGATATCAGCAAGGTGTATGTGGAGGAATTGGCCGACCAGGTCGTCATTCATTTCCCCTACAATTCCACCCGCAAAGAAGACAATGCGGCCATCGACGAATACCTCTCGCGCCTGGCGGGGCAGCTGACCGCTTCCGGTGGCACTGTGACGCTCTCCGGCCATACCGATAATGTGGGCGACACTAAAACCAATGAAGCCTTCGCCCTGCGGCGCGCGAAAAACATCCGCGATATTCTGATCGCCAAAGGCGTGAAAAAAAATCAGATCATCACCAAATCTTATGGCGAGCGCAAACCCGTAGCCACCAACGATAACCCGCGCGGCCGGTACAAAAACCGCCGCGTGGAGATAAAAGTAAAATGAGTTATGAGTTATAAGTTATGAGTTATGCCGAACGCGACAACTCATAACCCCTCACTCTTAACTCCCCATCCCATAACTCATAACTTATAACTCATAACTTTCAATTCATGTTTCAGCAAAACGTTCTTCAGGGCCCGGGCACGGGAACATTCACGACGCATACATTTGAAATCCTGTTGATGCTGGTTGGCGCCTTTTTGTTCGGCTTGTGGTTTGGCTGGATACTCTGGAGCCGCTACCGCCAGGCTGCCGAAAGGTTGCGCCTCGACAACGAAAGCCTGAATGCTTCCCTTGCAGCCCTGCGCGGAGAACTGGACGGGTTGAAAGCCAAAATGGGCGAAGTGGAAAACGAGCGTTCCTCCATAGCCTCACAGTTGCAAAACCTGAGTTGGGAACTGGACAACGCCCGCGGCCAGATACTGGTGCTGCAAAGCGACCTGGGAAAAACCCAAGAACGCAACCGCCAGTTGGAGAGCGAACTCGCCTTGTCCCAACCGGCAGATACAAGCGCGGGCGGCGAGGTTGAACTGGAAATCGAAACGCCTGAATGGCAGGCTGAAGCGGAATCAGCAGAGATGGAACACGCCGCTGTTGTAGAAGAAGAAGCAGCCGGTGAGGCCGTATTGGAATACCCGGAAGCGGAATACGACGTGGCCGACGCCATGGACGTCCCCGAATCCCGGTACACCGCGACCGATGCCGAACAGTGGCTACCCGAGCTGCCGCCTATAGAACGGAAAGATGAAGCTGTGACCATGATACCGCTTTCGGAACTGCTGGCTCCAAGCGCCGAACCCGAAGGGCTTGCCGCAACAACGGAAGCGGCGCCTCCCGAAGAACCGCTTGTTGTGGCCGCTGTCGCCGGCCCGCGCGACGACCTGAAAATCGTGGAAGGCATCGGTCCGAAAATCGAGGAATTGCTCTTCAAAGCGGGCATCACCACCTACGGCCAACTCGCCGCCACTTCCGTACAACAACTGAAAGACATTTTGACCAATGCCGGCCCCCGTTTCGTGATGCACGACCCCGGCACCTGGTCGGCCCAAGCCCTGCTGGCCGCCAATGGCGAATGGGATAACCTGAAGGCATACCAGGATTTCCTGAATGCAGGAAAACGGCCGGAAAAGTAGAACATTATCGTATCACTACCTCTTTGATATACTCTTCCCCCATTTCGTCATTTAGCAAGGCTTTTATCTTTTCCTTGCCAAAGGAAAGTTCGTGTTTTAGCGGCGCCGACAAAATGGTGAGGTACAGCACGTTTTTACGCACCTGAATATTGGAGGTGTAGGTAGAAATGGTCTTCCCCATCAGTTTTTCCCACAGCATTTTCACGCGCGTTTCGTTGAGTTGCGGTGTGAGTTTGTACTCCCGGAGCATGTCTTGCATAGCTTCCTGAAGGGAATGGTCGTTTTTCTTTTTCATGTGGCCAATTTACGTCAACTGGAGGGAGTTTCCGACAAAAAATCCACGCCTTTTCGCAGCCAGGCAAGGGTTTCGGCTTCGGGGCTGCCGGCTTCCGGCCGATAGTTGTAAGCCCAGTGGGCCGCGGGCGGCATACTCATCAGGATACTCTCGGTGCGGCCGCCTGTTTCGAGACCGAATTTGGTGCCCCGGTCCCATACCAGGTTGAACTCAACGTACCGGCCGCGGCGCAGCATTTGCCATTTTTTTTCACGCTCGCCCCAAGGCCGGCCTTCTGCCCGTCGAAGCAGTTCCACGTAGGTCGGCGCAAAGGTCTCGCCCACCGCCGCGGCAAATTCGAACAGGCGTTCCCGGGGCAGCCCGGTTTTTGACTCGTCCTGGTAATCGAAAAAAATGCCGCCCACGCCGCGGGTTTCGTCGCGATGTTTCAGGAAAAAATAATCGTCGGCGTGTTTTTTAAAAGTCGGATAAAAATCAGGGTGAAACTGGTCGCAAACGGCTTTCAACCGCGTATGGAAATACCTGGCGTCCTCCGGCACGACATAATGCGGCGTCAAATCGATGCCCCCGCCGAACCACCAGCGGTTTTCGCCGGTTTCAAAATAACGCACATTCATGTGAATGATGGGCGCCATGGGGCTGTGCGGGTGCAACACGATGGAAACGCCCGCGGCAAAAAACGGCGCGCGCGCGATGCCCATGTTGGAAGCCACCACTTCGGGCAACATGCCTGTAACCGCCGAGAAATTGACGCCGCCTTTTTCAATGGTCTTTCCCATGATCACCCGCGAGCGCCCTCCCCCACCCTCGTGGTGCTGCCACAGGTCTTCCTGAAAAGCCCCGCCACCGTCAGCGGCTTCCAGTTGCCGGCAAATGTCGTCCTGCAATTGGCGGAATCGCTCCGCAATTTGTTCTTTCCCAAACATGAAGCAAAGAAACGGGGAATTGCATTGTATTTTCACCGCTCCGATAGGAAAGTGTTTTTTGGGATATAAAAAATTTGAAAGGAAAATTTCGGCTGAGTAAAATGGCAATCAAAGAATCTGAACTTATCCTCAACCCCGACGGCAGTATTTACCACCTGCACCTCCGGCCCGACGAAGTAGCGCCCCTTATCATCACCGTGGGCGACCAGCACCGGGTGCCACTGGTGAGCCGTTATTTCGACCGGATAGAGCACCGTGCCCAAAAACGCGAATTCGTCACCCACACCGGCTGGGTTGGCAGTACCCGCCTGAGCGTGATCTCCACCGGCATTGGCCCGGATAACATTGATATCGTATTCAACGAGCTGGATGCGCTGTTCAACATCGATTTGCAAACACGGCAAGTAAAAACGCAACATACGCCGCTCACTTTCCTGCGTATCGGCACAGCGGGCAGCCTGCAGCCGGATATTCCGGTAGATGGATATGTCGTGTCGTCGGGCGGTATCGGCATGGACGGCCTGCTGCAATTTTATCAGGCGCCGGCCCAGCAACAGCACCCCTTGCTCGATGCCCTGCGCCGCCATTTTGCGGGCATCTGGAATTTTCCGCTAAGCCCCTATTACGCTCCGGCCGATTCTGCGCTGGCCGGAGCGTTCAACGATGGCTTTTACGCCGGCATCACCGCCACCAATCCCGGCTTCTACGGACCGCAGGGGCGGCTGCTTCGCGCACCCGTCCGGCTTCCGCAATACCTCGATGTGTTGCAAAGTTTTTCCTTTGAAAATCAGCGTATTGCAAATCTCGAAATGGAAACTGCCGCCATGTACGGTCTCTCGCAATTGCTGGGGCACCGGGCCTTGTCCATCAGCCATATCCTGGCCAACCGGCCGTTGGGGCAGTTCAGCGCCGACCCGGCCCGGGCAATGGACCGTCTTATTCAAAAAGTACTGGAAAAAGTAGCCAGCGGTATCTGAAAACCTGGCGGCACAGTGTTTAATTTACTGACATTTTGTCATTCTTAGGAAATCCCGTACCTTTGCGCCGTTTTTAGAATAGCGCGACAATATGTACGATAACAATCCGACACTGGAAGGTATAAAAACCATCGACGAGGCGAAACAGGGCCAGGTTTTGTACCGGGAGCATTGGCAGGAATCATCCGTGCCCGGCGGTAAAAAGTTTTATATCGAAAGTTATGGCTGTCAAATGAATTTTTCCGACAGCGAGATCGTGGCTTCCATTCTGGCCGAAGTAGGTTTTTCACCTACCCGGAATCTGGAAGAAAGCGATCTGATTTTAGTCAATACCTGTTCTATCCGGGAAAAAGCCGAAGAAACCGTGCGCAAGCGCCTGCGTATTTTCGAGGCGGTTAAAAAACAACGGCCCGGCACAATGGTCGGCGTATTGGGCTGCATGGCCGAACGGCTGAAAAAGCAGTGGCTGGAAGAGGAAAAACTGGTTGATCTGGTGGTTGGCCCCGACGCCTACCGCGACCTGCCCAACCTCATCGGCGCCGCCGAAGAAGGCAACCGGATGGTGAACGTTTTGCTCAGCCGGGAAGAAACCTACGCCGATATCAACCCTGTACGCCTCGAATCGAACGGCGTCACGGCTTTTATCAGCATCATGCGCGGCTGCGACAACATGTGCTCCTTCTGCGTGGTGCCTTTCACCCGCGGACGCGAGCGATCCCGTGATCCGTTCAGCATTGTGGCCGAAGCCACGCACCTGTTTGAGAACGGTTACCGGGAAGTCACCCTGCTGGGCCAGAATGTGGACTCCTACAAATGGGACAACCCCGAAACCGGCCTGCACACCGACTTTGCCGACCTGCTGGAAATGGTAGCCCTGTTGCACCCCACCCTGCGCGTGCGCTTCAGCACCAGCCACCCAAAAGACATGACCGACAAAGTGCTGCACACCATGGCCCGCCACCACAATATCTGCAAATACATCCACCTGCCGGTACAATCGGGCAACAGCCGCATCCTCGAACTGATGAACCGCACCTACGACCGGCCCTGGTACGAACAACGCATCGAGGCCATCCGCCGGATTCTGCCGGACGCCGCGGTGTCGAGCGACATCATCACCGGTTTTTGCAGCGAAACGGAAGAAGAACACCGGGATACGCTGAGCATCGTCGAATGGGCAAACTTTTCGATGTCGTACATGTTTTTCTATTCCGAACGCCCGGGCACCCTCGCTGCCCGTAAATACGCCGACGACATCCCGGAAGAGGTCAAAAAACGCCGCCTGAACGAGGTGATCCGCCTGCAAACGGCTGTCAGCCTGCGCCACAACCAGGCCGACATTGGCAAAACGTTCGAGGTATTGATCGAAGGCAACTCCCGCAAATCGGACCGCGATTTTTGCGGCCGCAGCACGCAGAATAAAATGGTGGTATTCCCTAAAAAGGAAGGATTGAAGGCCGGCGATTATGTAATGGTGAAAATCAAGGACGCAACCAGTGCGACCCTGCTTGGAGAAATTGAATAACACAGTCCGTTAAAATGTCCAATCAACTACAAAGTATAAAAGCCCGTTTCGGCATCGTTGGCGCGTCCCATTTGCTGGACAACGCGCTGGAAACGGCTATTCGCGTGGCGCCTACCGACCTCACCGTGCTTATCATGGGCGAAAGCGGCGTGGGCAAAGAAGTATTTTCCAAGATCATTCACGCGCTCAGCGCGCGCAAACACAACGAATTCATCGCCATCAACTGCGGCGCCATTCCCGAAGGAACGATCAATTCCGAATTATTTGGACACGAAAAAGGTTCCTTTACCGGGGCGGTGAACGAGCGCAAGGGATACTTTGAAACGGTGAACAGCGGCACCATTTTTTTGGATGAAATCGCCGAAATGCCCCTCGATACCCAATCGTACCTCTTGCGCGTGCTGGAATCCGGCGAGTATATGCGTGTTGGCTCGTCCAAAGTACAAAAAACCGACGTGCGGGTCATTGCCGCCACCAACGTAGACCTCGAAGATCGTGTGCGCCGCAACAAATTCCGCGAAGACCTGTACTACCGGCTCAGCACCGTACCGATCAAAGTGCCCGCCCTGAAAGACCGGCGGGAAGACATACCGGTACTGTTCCGCAAATTCAGCCAGGACATTGCCGAAAAATATCGCATGCAACCTGTCCGGCTCGATGATGCCGCCCAAATGATTTTGGAAACCTACCGTTGGCCGGGCAACATCCGGGAATTGAAAAACGTGGCCGAACAGTTGTCCATATTGTCGGAAGAACGGCTGATCACTGCCGAAGATTTGCGCCGAAGAATGCCCCAGTTGTTTGCCCGAAACCTGCCGGTAGTAGCCGGGCACCAGGGCGGAAGGACGACAAACGGCGACTTTCAGGAGCGCGAATTGCTCTACAAAGTGCTCTTTGACATGAAAAACGACCTGAATGACCTCAAGTCGTTGTTTTTCGAACTCATCAACAGCAACAACCTGCGCATGCCCGATATCAGCGGACTTCGCCGGCTCCAGCCCGCCATAAACTTCGCGGAGCGCGAAGCGCAGGAAGAAGCGACTTACCCGCTCCCGGAATCGCTGCGCGCAACAATGGAATCCGGAAAAGTAATGCCGATCATTATCGAACCATCCAAACCCGGCGCCGTTTACGATCAAACCGATCTGGAAGACACCCCGCTGGCCATGGATGAAATTGAAAAAGAGGCTATTCGTAAGGCGCTCAAAAAATATAACGGCCGGCGCAAGGAAGCCGCCGAAGAATTGAAAATTTCGGAGCGTACGCTGTACCGAAAGATCAAGCAGTACAATCTTTAAGGAGGTGTTAACAATTCCAAAATGCCCCTCCAACACGGGCAGCGTCGCGGATATTTGCGCCGTCATAGTCACCTGCACTCAAACTACTTCGCATAATGACTCGTTTATTCGTTTTACCCCTGCTGTTTCTTTTTCCTGCATGCCTTGATCTTGGCCAAAAAGGGTCTAATATCCGGGCCAAACTGGATAACTACGCCGAGAAAGAATTGATCCTCGGGTTCCATTACGGCGATAAACAGTACGTAAAAGACACCGTGACGCTGGGCGACGACGGGTATTTTACCTTCAGTGCCGACACGCTGCTACCCTGCGGCGTTTATCTGTTTGTATTAAAGCCGGACAACTCCTTTATCC
>CALEYM010000290.1 GCA_937926185.1 uncultured Bacteroidota bacterium
TGCGGGTAACGATGTACGGACTAGTTGCGCAGCCGCTGCCGCCGTTGTTTGATTCGTTGTGCAGGACTACCGAGGGCGCGGTGCCGCAATTGTCCGCTTCGTCCGTCACCACCGTTGGATCGGGGGCGGGAATGGCGCTCGTACATTTGAGGCTTGTGATGTCGGACGGGTTGGAGGCTGTCGGCGCAACATCGTCGATCACCGTGATCGTATGCGTCACATCAACGGTGTTGCCGCAAGCATCGCTCACGCGGTACGTGCGCGTCACCACGTAGGGATCGCCCACGCAGCCCGTGCCGCCGTTGTTTGTATCGTTCAGGTGGGCAACCGTTGCCGCGCCGGCGCAGTTATCCGCTTCGTCGGTGACCACCGCCGGGTCGGGAGCCGGTACGCCGGAGATACATTTGATACCCGTGATGTCGGACGGATTGCTCGCCGTTGGCGCAACATCGTCAACTACCGTGATCGTGTGCGTCACGTCGACGGTGTTGCCGCAAGCGTCGCTCACGCGGTATGTGCGCGTCACGATGTATGGACTGGTCGCGCAGCCGCTGCCGCCGTTGTTCGCATCATCCAGGTGGGCAACCGTTGCCGTGCCGCAATTATCCGCCTCATCGGTAACCACCGCCGGGTCAGCGGCGGGAATGGCCGCGATACATTTAATGCCCGTGATGTCGGATGGATTGCTCGCCGTCGGCGCAACATCGTCGATCACCGTGATCGCGTGCGTGACGTCGACGGTGTTGCCGCACCCGTCGCTGACGCGGTAGGTGCGGGTGAGTATGTACGGACTGGCCGCGCAGCCGCTGCCGCCGTTGTTTGATTCGTTGTGCAGGACTACCGAGGGCGCCGTGCCGCAATTGTCCGCTTCGTCCGTCACCACCGTTGGATCGGGGGCCGGAATGGCACTGGCACACTTGATGCCCGTGATGTCGGACGGGTTGGAGGCTGTCGGCGCAACGTCGTCGATCACCGTGATCGTATGCGTCACATCAACGGTGTTGCCGCAGGCGTCACTCACGCGGTACGTCCGCGTTACAATGTACGGACTGGTCGCGCAGCCGCTGCCGCCGTTGTTTGATTCGTTGTGCAGGACTACCGAGGGCGCGGTGCCGCAATTATCCGCTTCGTCTGTCACCACTGTTGGATCGGGGGCCGGAATGGCGCTGGTACACTTGATGCCCGTGATGTCGCCGGGATTGCTCGCCGTCGGCGCAACATCGTCGATTACTGTGATGATTTGAGTACAAGTTGAAAAATTGCCACAAACGTCTGTCGCTGTCCAAACCCGGATCAGACTATATGTTCCTGTGCAACTTCCTGGCACAGGCGTTCCGTCAGAATAGGTGATCGTGGGATTAGGGTCATAAGCGTCGGTTGCAGTGGCAGAACCCGTCAAGGAGGGATCCGGAATTGCCGGACAATCAATTGTGGCGGCTGAAGGACATGTAATTGCCGGGGCCACAATATCGAGTGCTGTAATGGTCGCCGATATCGTTGCCGTACAGTCATTCGCGTCCGTTACCGTGACGGTATATGTTCCAATGCCCAGGCCGGTGGGGTCTTCTACGGTCGAACCTCCCGTCCAAAGGTAGGTGAACGGCGCTGTGCCGCCGGTGACCGTCAGGTTGATCGAGCCGGTTGATTCATTGACACAAAGCGTATTTGTAACAGTCGTTGACAGCGCCATATTACAACAAGTACCCATTGAACCGGCAAGTATACTGATAGAATAATCGCATATATTGCCATCACAACCGTCGAGCACAAGGTAATAAACCTGTCCAACCACAAAATTTGAAGCCGTCAGGGTAAAAGGGTCTTCCGTACATTCGCACTGGAGGTCCATTGAAGTCCAAATAGGACCACAATTCGCATAGATGCCGCCCTGCATTCCACTCAGACTTGTATTTTCGCAATTGCAGGGGGTGATTTGAAAGGAGATAGTGGCAGAACCGGCATAAAAAGCAAACCATTCATCATTATTCAGCGCCCAACCGCCGGAACAACCGGGAAAAGTTTGCGGCACATCGTTATCGTTGATAGTGGTGCAATAACCATCCAGGCTTTCACATAATAACGGCGCCAACACGCAGGTATTTCCGGGCGTTGGAAATCCCGGGGGCGGGCATTCACCCTGGGATGGCCCATCTGCCGTGATAGATCCGGTTGCTGTACAATTGTTGTTGTCTGTTACCGTAACGGTGTAAATGCCGGCAGGCATATTGGTAATATCTTGTGTCGTTTGGCCAGAAGACCATAAATATGTATACCCGGGAGTGCCTCCGGATACTGTCAAATCTATCACGCTTCCAGTTCCACCGCAGCCCGTGGTGTTTTCATTTATAGTCAGACTTATCACCGTAGGTTGTGTTACCGTGGCCGAGTTGACAGCTGTACAGCCGGAGGCGCTGGTAACGGTAACGGTATAAGTACCGGCAGTCAAACCACTCAGGTCTTCCGGGTCATTGTCAGGGTCTTCCGGGCCGTCAATCGACCAATCGAAAGTGTATGGTCCCCCGCCGCCCCCGGAAACTGACACATTTATTGCCCCGTTCGAGCCGCCATTACAGGATACATTCGTGATGGTTCTGCTTATGTTTGGACCATTTGTGTTAATAATCGTTTCTGAAGCCGTGGCGGTACAACCGTTGGCATCTGTTACTGTGATCGTGTATATTCCGGCCGGTACATTTACCAAATCGGCAGTTGTAGCGCCGGTGGACCATAAATAAGTATATCCCGGCGTACCGCCATCCAAATCGTCGAGTTCGATTTCTCCGTTAGCATTTCCACAGGTAGCGTTATCTTCCACATCCAAATCTATGTCGATAGCGGAGGGCTGCGCCACCGTTGCAGAGCTCGTTCCCGTGCAGCCGTTCGCATCCGTCACCGTCACCGTGTAAGTGCCGGCGGTCAGTCCGCTCAGATCCTGCGGATCAGTATCCGGATTTTGCGGACCGTTGTTCGACCAGTCATAGGTGTATGGCCCCGTGCCGTTATTAACGGTCAAATCTATTGCTCCCGTGGCCTGGCCGTTACAAAGCACATTGGTAATGGTCCTGCTCAGACTTAAACTATTGGAATTAGTTACGGATGTGGAGTTTGTCGCTGTGCATCCATTGGCATCCGTAACCGTAACCGTGTATGTTCCGGATGAGATACCGCTCAGGTCTTCCGGGTCAGTGTCCGGGTTCTGCGCGCCGTTGTTCGACCAGTCGTAGGTGTATGGTCCCGTGCCGCCCGATACCGTTATATTGATCGAGCCGTTGGCGTTTCCGCAGGTAGTGTTGGTTACCGTTTTGGAAAAAGAGATGGCGGGCGGTTGCGTTACAGTTGCGGAAATTGACGCCGTACAGCCACCCGAGGCGGTTACTGTTACGGTGTAGGTTCCCGCCGGTATATTTACCCGGTCTTCCGGTTCGGGAGAACCCGTGAGATTTGCCCAGTTATAAGAAAATGGCGAAGTGCCGCTTGTTACCGTCAAATCAATGGCGCCCGTCGAGGCGCCGTTGCACAGCACGTTCGTCACGGCCACGCTCAGGGTCACCGGCGTTCCGTTGTTGGTTACTGTCGCAGAAATAGTTGCCGTACATCCGTTCCCGTCGGTGACCGTCACGGTGTAGACGCCGGCCAGGATATTGTTCAGGTCTTGCGGGTCGTTATCCGGGTTTTCCGGGCCGTCGTTCGACCAGTCGTAGGTGTATGAGCCTGTACCGCCGCTTGGGGTTAAGTTAATCGAACCGTTGGCATTGCCGCAGCTCGAATTGGTGGTGGAGATATTCAGTCCAAGCGCCGTTGGCTGCGTCAGCGTAGTGGAATTAGTCGCGGTACAGCCGTTTGCATCGGTAACAGTCACCACGTACACGCCGGCGGGAACATTGACCATATCCTGTGGGTCGTTGTCGGGGTTTTCGGGGCCGTCGTTCGACCAGTCGTAGGTATATGGGCTTGTGCCGCCGCTGACCGTAATATCGATCTGACCCGTAGACGCGCCGTTGCAGAGGATATTGGTGGTAGTTTTAGTTATGGTAATAACCGCCGGTTGTGTCACGGTTGCTGAAATGGTAGCCGTACAGCCATCCGCGGCGGTTACGGTAACGGTGTACGTGCCCGCCCCCAATCCGGACAAATCCTGTGGGTCGGTATCGGGATTTTGCGCGCCGTTGTTCGACCAGTCGTAGGAAAACGGACTTGTGCCAGCAGTTACGGTCAGATCGATGGCGCCGTTTGTGCCGCCGGGGCAGGATACGTTAGTTACGGCTACACTCAAGTTTACGGTAGTACAAGTCCAGCAAATGATGACTTCTCCCCGTGCACCGGCGGCGGAGCTGCCCGAATCATCGCCACGCCCGCCGCCGCCGCCGCCAGGCGCCGAACCGGCCTGGGCTGCCGGAGTACCATCCTCGTCGCCGCCATTCCCACCATTGCCTGTGCCTGTGCCGCCAGATCCACCCGCTGATCCCCCGCCATTGGCGCCATTATTTCCATTAGCATTGGTAAAAGCCGAGCCGCCGCCGCCGCCGCCGCCGCCATTATTGGTACCATTTCCGCCATTCCCACCGGAATATTTTATAGCGCCCGTACTCCCGGGCCCTGAACCGCCCGTGCCACCGGTTGCATTATTAGTAGAACCGCCACCCAGGGCGATCACCAATGCGCCAAAACTGGAACTGCCACCGGCCACCCCTACGCCACCTCCCGAACCGACTGTAACAGTATACATCTGGCCTGGCGTTACGGCAATGACACTGCTTGCATAGGCGCCGCCGCCGCCGCCGCCGCGCTCGCCACTGCCATTCCCACCTCCACCGCCACCACCCCAGGCGCTGACCGTCACGCTCGTTACCCCCGCCGGAACTGTAAATGAATAAGTTCCCGGCGTATTATACGTTTGGCAAGCCTGACCAAATCCCAGCGCATGCAGCAAAAAAACAAAAGCAAAAAGCGCCGGATATTTAAAGCGGTCGATGTGTAAATCATACAGGTTCATAGGCGAAAAGATTTGGTCGGGTATAGAATATATTTCCCTTGCCGGAATATTCCGTCAAAGGTTTAATACAGATTACTTGAAGCGACAAAATTGGAACTGTGCCGGGATTGGGAAGAGGACATAAAAACAGCAAATCCCTGCAAATACAGGATCACTGCCAGGCGGATGTCGCAATTCCGGCAGAACGGATGCTTATTTTGCTTCGGGATTAAAGTATTGTTCAGTGTTTGAGAGAACAAATGTAAACTGTGTACGCTGATTTAATGCAGAAAGTTTAGTCCGGTGGCAGGCAGAAGTCATTTTTTATAAAACGTATCCTGTTAACCGCGAAAGTTCGTCTTTCAAACCGGCGCTAAAACACGTTCCATTTACTTGTTCGCGCTTTCCCATCCGCCTTAAGCGCCGTCACCCGGTAAACGCCCGCTACGGCCGGCGCCTGTAGCGTTATTTGTGTTTCGCCGGGCGACACCCCAAGCTGCCGTATCAGCCGTCCGGCACTGTCGTGGATCAGGATGGTTTGCACGTCATTCGTGCCCCATTGCAATAGTGACGGCTCACCCGCAGCCACCGGATTGGGAGATACCCGGAGCCGGGCTTCCATCGCATCCGGTTCTCCCGCGGCGGTGGCAATTCCGACAACCACAGGCGCTACTATCACGCAACCATTGGCATCGGTTACAGTGATGACATACGTACCGGGCAGCAGGTTTTCCAGATTGGGATTGCTCCAGGAGTATGGCCCCGTACCGTTGACGATGCTGTCGATACGGATGCTGCCGTCGGCTTTGCCGGGGCCGGAAGCGGGCGTTACCGTATACAACACCTGCATCAGGCCGGGGTCGGGCACAGCAATAGCATCGGTAGCGACACAGCCGTTGGCGTCGGTGACGGACACGGGGTAGTTGCCGGGCGCTACACCGAACAAAAAGGCCGCCGTACTGCCGTTCTCCCATTTGATGGCGTAGGGCGGCGTGCCGCCGCTCAGGTCGACGCCGGCCACGCCATCGGACAAGCCAAAACAGGATACGCCGACGACGTTGGGCAGGATAGCCAGGGGTGGCAGCGTGGGTACAAACAAGGTGTCGGTTTCGGTATTGCCGGTGGCATCCTGAAAGGTAAAAACGTAGGTTCCGGCGGCGAGGCTGTCGGTGCGCGCGCCGGTTTCTTCGTTTTTGGTCCAAGTAAGCAGCAAGGGCGGGCAAAAGTACCCCCCAAAGTCGATGGCGCCGTCGCGGGAATCGGGGCAGGAGGCGGGTTTTACGGCGCCCTGCACCAGGACGTGTTCATAGGGCCCGATGTCGGCTGCTTTGTTCTGAATGCGGGGTTCGCCGGCGAGGTCGGTGGCGGGCATGGCGGTAGCGTCGTTGTTGCCGGCGTCGATGGCCGGGGAGCAGGGCATGAGGTGAAAATCGCCGCCGGCGGGGTTGAAAAAGAGCGGGTCGGCGGAAAAAATCATACCCGGCCCGCAACTGACGCCCACGCCCAGTGCCGCGCAGTCGGGCTGACTCACCATGCAATGGTCCATCTCCACTTTGGGCCCGCCGTTTACGATGTCGAGTCCGGGGGCTTTTACGATAATGCAGTTTTGGAAGCGGTGTACGGTTTGGTCGTTGGCGTCGAAGTAATCGTATATTTCGGCGCCGGTATTTTTATAAAACAGGCAGTTGACAAAACGTTGTTCGCCCGTAACGCCGATAGTTTGATTAAAAACGAGGTTGGCCACGTTATTTTCCTGAAAAATACAATTCTGATAAACGATTTGAGCGGCGCTGAACAAGGTGGGCGCCCAGATCAGATCGGGCGCCTTGTGGCGCAGGAAACGGCAGTTTTGAAAAGTCAGTTTGAGGTTGGCGTATATCTGCTCGATCACTATTGCACCGCCCACGGCGCCGGAACCGACGCGGTTTTGCTCGAACACACAGTTGTCGAACCGGCAGTTGGACGTCACGTTGTCGCCCTCGATGCTCACGGCCCCGCCTGCGTGAAAGCGCACGGAATCGCGTTCAAAAACACAGTCCTGCACAAAAACGTCGGCATGGTGGCTGAGCAACAGGGCGCCGCCGCGGTTGTGGGCGTAGTTTTCTTCAAACAAACATTGTTTAAGCTGAACGTTATACGCCTGGGTGTCGTCGTTATCCACGGCCACCGCGCCGCCGCCGCCGCCGCAGCGGTTTTGTAAAAAAGTGCAGTTTTCGATCTGTACGGCGCTTTTACCGCCGTTGCGTCCGTTGGCATACACGGCGCCGTAGTAATCGGACCAGTTGCGGCGAAAGGTCGAGTTGGCGATGGTCAGGTAGGCAAAATTACCGGCGCCCAGGCCATTGAGAAAAACGGCGCTGCCGGAGTGGCCTTTTTCGTAAAACAGGATGTTTACGTTATCGGGATGGTTGGCGTTGCCATCCTCGAAGACCAGTCCGTCGAGGCGGGTGTCGAAGCCCGTTTTGGTAGCATAGAGGATACTGTAGGCGTTGTCGTCCGCCACACCCGGCGTTCCGATGTCGCCGCTGAGGATGCTGGGGTTGGCTTGCCAGTCGCGTTGCTGGAGTTGGGTTTCCGTGCCGGCAAAGCCGCCGTAGAGTTTGATGCCGTCTTTGAGGCGGAAGCTGGCGGTGCGGTCGTTGTTTGTGGTGGGTTTGTAAACGCCCGCGGCGATCCAGATAATATCGCCGGGCAGGGCGGCTTCGAGGGCGTCCTGCAGATAGGGAATGGCCGTGGACCAGCTGGTACCGTCGGCGGTGGAGGCAGAGGCCTTGGCGTTGACATACCAGGTGGATTGGGCGATGGAGGCGGTAGAACAAAGGAGGGCGAGAAGAAGTGTAACCGGTAGCCGCATGCTGCTGTTTTGATTAAGTGCGTAAGAGCTGCTAAAATAGTGCCGAATCGTTATTTTTTCACCGCGGAGGCGCGGAGACATGGAAATGATTGGCCAAAGAATCACTAATCTTGCGCCAAAAATACATGAACGCCCTGTCGCGCCCCGCCATCGAGCGCGGATTATTCTACCTAATGCTGCTGGCCGCCATTTTGCCGGTATGGTCGGGCCGTTTTTTTGTGACGGGCGACGGGCCCTGCCACGTGTACAATGCCCGTATATTGCTCGACTACATGCTGGGCCGGCACTTCGGATTTTACGATCCGTTTTATTCGCTGAATACCAATTTTGAACCCAATTGGTTCGGGCATTTATGGCTGGCGTTTTTCCAGTTGTTTTTTGCGCCGGAGACGGCGGAAAAGGTATTTTTGAGCGGTTATGTGGCGATGTTTGGCCTGGGGCTGCGTTATCTGATCCGGCAGATCAACCCGGAAAGCGGGTTTTTCAGCGTTTTCGGGTTATTATTTGCCTGGCATTTCCTGCTGCAATCGGGTTTTTACAATTACGCGTGCAGCATCGCGCTGTTTTTCTGGGTATGCGGGTTTTGGTTGCAATACCGGTATGCCATGACGCCGTTACGCGGCCTGGTTTGGGCGCTGCTTTGGTTGGCGCTGTTCAGCGCGCATCCGATGGGTTTGGTATTTGCCGGACTTTTTGTCGGATGCAATGTGTTGTGGGAAGGTTTGCTGAAAACACGGGAATCCGGATGGAAAAAAGGCGGCCAATTGCTGTTGCAACAAACCCAGACAGCCTTACTGCCCGCCCTGCCCATGCTGGTGATGTTTGCCGAATATGTCTACCGAAAACCCTGGCCCACGGGCGCCAACACGGAAACCCTGTCGGGGGTATGGCACCAGTTGTACAACCTCGACGCGCTCGTGACCATCCGTAACTCCGAGCGCGACACCGTTCGCGCGATCAGTTACATCGCGATCGCCCTGGCGCTGGGCGCCATCGTGCTGTATCTGCGCCGCCGCGGCATCGCTGCTGAAGCGGTAAAAAACCACGAAAAGGCTATTTCGCCCCATTTCCTCTTCCTTTTCACCGCGCTGGCCCTCTGGCAATACTTCCGGCAGGCCGGCGCGCAATCGCTGGAGCTATTGATGCCGCTGCGGGTGCAGTTGTTCCCCTGGCTGGGACTGTTGTTGTGGGCGGCCGGCGCCACTTTTCCCAAATGGACGCGACAACTGACGCTGGCGCTCGCAGCCGCGGCGATGATCGTACTGCTGACGCACCGGATACCGACCCACCGAAAAGCTTCCGACCTGGTGGAAGACTATATGAGCTGCCTGCCCCACATCGCCGACAGTTCGGTGATCCTGGTACTGAACTACGACTTCAACGGACGCTATTTCGACGGAAAGGAGGTTTCCAACCGCAACTGGCTGCTTATTCACGCGGCCGATTACATCGGCGCTTACCGAACGGCCATCATGTCGGACAATTACGAGGCCCTGCGCTACTATTTTCCCTTTATCTGGCGTTGGGACCGCGATATGTTCCGCATCACCGACAAGGAAGGCATGAACTTCGACAACCGCCCGCCGCGCGCCGATTTTATCAACTTTAAACACCGCAGCGGCGGCTACGACCTCCACTACGTGCTGCTGCTAAACTACGACGAGCGCCACTACAACCACGAGTACTCCCGCGAAATTATCAGCCAACTCGAGGCTGGCTACGAACACGTGTTTTTCTCGCCCCGTGGGAAGGCGGAGCTGTGGCGGTTGAAAAAATAA
>CALEYM010000291.1 GCA_937926185.1 uncultured Bacteroidota bacterium
GCTCAGCTCACCGGTATGGGCGTACGCCCTACCCTGTCGTTGTCCACCTATAAATTATCGAAAGGGTACAATGATATTTACGATGCCAGCCTGCGTATAGGCGGCGGTTTCGCGGCCTTTGCCGAGTTCAACCTGGGCAACCGCTTCACCTTCCAGCCGGAGATCGCCTTCATGCAACGCGGCGGAAACCTGAGAAGCGAAACCAATGTATACTGGGACGGTCCCGACTTCGGCTACCCGGAAGGTTACAAGGTGGTGGAGCTGCGCCAACGGGAGATGCTGAACTACATCGACATCCCGCTGAATTTTGAAAAGAACTTCGGCGGCGGCAATATCGGCGCTTATGTCTCCGTAGGTACCACCTTCTCTTTCGCAGTGGGTAACGGCCGCGGCACGGAAGAACTGACCGTGGAATATCCCACCTCGGAAGGCGGCGTGGCTACACAAATTGATCGCGCAGAGTACACCATCGAAATGGGCAGCGGTCGCAACGACGACTATAAAGCCTACGACTTCGGCCTCAACATCGGCGCCGGCCTGGCTTTCATCCGCGAAACCGGCGAACTCAGCTTCGACATCCGCTACGTGCACGGCCTCCGCAACGTAGACCTGGGCAGCCTGAAAAACCGCAACCTGCAATTCGGGATCTCGTACATGTATTATCTGGGGCAGTAAAATTCAGTTATGAGTGATGAGTTATAAGTTATTCACTCATAACTCATCACTCATAACTCATAACTCATAACTCATAACTAAAAATCATGCTTTGTCCAAACTGCAATCATACGGCGCAGCCGGGTTCGACACGCTGCGGCCACTGCAACTTCAAACTTCCGGAAACCGCGTTGCCGGCGGCGGCGCCACAAGCCGGGGTGCAACTGTGCTGGAATTGTCAGCAGACCAATGAACTGCACGCCCCGCGCTGTGTGCGTTGCAATGCAAAGCTGGAACGCGCCGAACAACTCAAACGGCCGGCTGCGCGCCGCATGCAGGCCTCCTACACACCCAACACGTTGAGTCATGACGAATAAAAGTATAAATCCGCTGTTTGTCTCCGCGCTGGATATTCTGACCGGGGCCCTGGGCGTGTTCATTATCCTGAATTTTTTGAACACCCGCCTGGCCGGCACTACGCCGCCGACACCGGCGCCGGTAGTGGCCGAGGCAAAACCGAAACCGGAAAAACCAATCGCCGCGCGGCGCGAAGAACGCCCCGCTTATAATCCCCGCTGGAGCAGCAATCCCGCTCCCAAACCGGCCCCCGCCACTACTCCCACCCCGGCGCCGAGCACCACGACGCCCGAGGAAAAACCGAAACCCGCACCGGCCCCGGTCGAAAATCAGCCGCCCACCCCGCCGCAGGACCCGGTAGCCGTGGACCTGATGAAACAGACCAAAGGCGTGGTGACGCTGCTGCTGCAACAGGACGGCAAAGCCAAACAATCCGTAGAGTTCATGCTCCGGCAGGGCAGCCGCAGTTGGAAACCCAGCCGCGCCAGCAAGTATCAGAATGACAACTTCAAATACGAAAAGGCGCTGAATTATTTCTATCAGGAAAACATCCAGCCGGGCACTTACGAAGTGCTGGTGCGCGTAAAACGCAACAGTCGCGGCGACGGCAGCCAACCCTTCAGCCTCTTCGGCAAAATCATTCCGCCCGGACAAAAAGCGCAGACACATCAATTCGGCGCCTTTGCCGCCAACAGCACCGACTGGGTAAGCGCCGGCGCCTTCACGGTCACGGCCAACGGCATCAACTTTAAACCGGCACTGCCGCCATCCGCGGAAAAACCAGGCGAACCGCCTGCCACACCGCAACCCGAAACGCCTAAAACGAAACCGAAAAAAACGGGTAAATGGGGATAAAGAAGGTTGACGGGTTGCTGGTTGACGGGTGGCAGGTTACACACGCTCCGAAACCCGCCAACCCGAAACCCGCCAACCCGCCAACCCGCTAACCTTTTTTAAATAACATTCAATTTCGCAAATTATGAATACGCAAAAAAATAGTCCGATTCTCATTAGCCTGGGTCTTACCGTTTTGGTGATGGTCATCGTAAGCGCCGGGTATTATATGACGCCCAAAGATTCTTCGCTGGAAACGCTCTTTTTTGCCCTCGGCGGTAAAATGCCGGAGGGGCTGATCCAGGCCGCCACCTTCTTCAGCTTCTTTATCTGCTATTTCGGTATGGAAACGCTGAATAAGGGTATTCAGCGGGAAGAACGGGCATTCGCGCTCAAACTGTTGCCCGAAACCGAACAGTACGTGTTGTATCCGGAAGACGTGAACCAGATCAAACTGCAAACCATAGAAGCCGAGCGGCACGTGGGCGCCGGCCTGCTCACCGACCTGATCAAACAGGCAGCCACGAAATTCCGTTCCAGCCACTCGCCTTCCGAATCGCTGGCCATCGTGGAAACCGTGAGCGACATGCACCGTAAAACCGTCGAAAAAGAATTCTGGCTGATCCACACCTGCCAGGCATTAATCCCCGCCTTCGGGTTTCTGGGCACGGTATGGGGGATGGCCGCCGCCATTTTGAACATGGGCAAAACCCAACCCACGGCAATGGCCACCCCCACCGGCCCGGATACCGCCGCGCCGGTAGCCCAGGCAGCCGTCAACAGCGCCGACATCCAGGTACTGATCGAAAACCTCGGCACGGCCTTCTTTACCACGATCGTGGCCATCGTACTCGGTATCTTCGTCAACGTGCTGATGAAACGCCTCGAATCGCGGGTGGAAAACCTGCACACCGGCATGAAGCGGTACGTGGTGGAGAATCTGGTGAACCGGATACAGTCGTAACGCCGTCTGTCAGACGGCGTAGAAGAGTAAGCTGTCCCGCCCTTTATTGAACATTGTAAATTGGTCATTGAACATTGGACATTTCCAAATTTAAAATTTTCAATTTAGTAATTGGAAATGTCCAATGATCAATGACCAATTTACAATGTTCAATAAGGAGCGGAATCGCTTACTCTTTTTTTTCACTCCACCAGCACAAACCCCGCCCAATAATACGGGTCCAGCCCTGCCTCCCGCAGTTCCCGCTGCGCCGCCCGGAACGCCTCCGGGATCGTCATTTTCTCCTCCAGCCACTTTTTGTAAAACGTCGTCATCAGTAGCGAGGTCTGCCGGTCTGGCGCCTGCCAGAGCGACATGATGAGATACTTTACCCCGGCGATTTTGAAGGCCCGCTGCAGGCCGTACACGCCCTCGTTGCCCTGGATGTCGCCCAGGCCCGTTTCGCAGGCGGAAAGCACCACCAGTTCGGTGTTCGCCAAGTTCATCTGGCTGATCTCGTAGGCGGTCAGGATGCCGTCTTCCATGCCGGGTTTCAGGGGTTTTCTCCCGAGGTCTCGGGACCAGGCGTGGTTGCCGCCTGCGAGGATGAGGCCGGAGCGGATCATGGGGTGGTCGCTGATTTTGAACACGGGTTCAGCCCCCCCTACCCCCCTGAAGGGGGGGCGGCTCAGGGTATCTTTCGGGTCGGGGAAAAAGAAACCGTGGGTGGCGAGGTGCAGTACGCGGGGCGAGGGCTTTTTGCCGGCGCCGATGGACTTGAATGACTCCTCGGTAGCCGAGTAGCCCCGGCGGGTTTCCGTTTTAATGCCGGCGGTTTGCATTATACGTTCGATGCCGGTTATCTCGCGGTCAGTAAAGGGTAATTCGGTCCAGGCACCGACGCGCAGCGTGGAGTCGGTGTAGGCGAAACTCAACTCCCCGCGGCTGACGAAGGTGATGGAATCAAGCGCGGCGTTGGCTTGGGCGATAGCCGTGCTGTCCGAATCATAGTGGATACCACCGAAGAGTAAAGCATCATTTGCGGCGGACTTTATTTCGGTGGGGATGACGAGTTGACGGGTACTGCCGAGTTCGACGAGGTGGTAACGGTCGGCCAATACAGAATCCAGGTTGAACGGGATAGCGGCAATATTTATGCGGTGCAACAGGCCGGAGGGGGAGTAATAGATGGTGTTGACGCCGGCGAGGTGCTTTTCGAGGGGTTGCCAGAGGAGATTGTACAAGGGTTTTTTCGGTTTGCCTAAAGGATTGTTATTTAATTTATCAGGTGTGTAGAGACCATCAGTGTAGGAAGAATTAGGATTGTCGGTGACCAGATTTTTGACGCCACGTTCAGCTATGCTATACAAGGCATCAACATATTCCGGTTTGTGTTCCCTTGTAGAGTTAAAATAGAATTCAAGTTGTTTTTTTTCGAAAAGTAGAATCATAATCGGTGCATTCCAGTCCGGTCGCAGTACCAAAGCAGCGTACATTACACTGTCAGTCGTTTTCCAATTAGTATAGTAACGGTATTGGACAAATTCTACAGCAGCTTCGGTTGGTTGAAGATGATCTTTTATCTCTTGCCAGTTTGTCGTCCGTCGCGATGCGTCGAAGTAGAGGAGGCGTCGGGTAAGCTCTTTTTCAAAACGCTCTGCCGCCTCTTCCAATTCAGGAATATTCTGTCGGTTGGCAATGGGCTTTGTATATTCGGTGGCAAGGCGTCGACGGCAGCCTTGCCACTGGTCGTACATATCGCGGGTGAGGCTATCAGACGCGGCCACAACCTGCGCAAGTCTTCGGGAATTCTCCAAGAGGTAACCATTAATAAAAAGCATATTATTGTAACTTTCACCTACTAACTCGGAAGAATAATAGAGTTGAGAGCAGGAAAGAAGGCGGGCAACAATCCTTTCAAATTTAGGCAGGTAAGCAAGCATTTGCCGTTCGGAGGAATAAGCCGCGGACTGTTCAATGAACTCGCGATGGGGTTTGATCATTTCGAGATAGAAGGTTACTGCTTTTTGAAATTCGCCTATGGCAGTATATACGTTGACGAGATTTTCTAATGAATAAATATAATCCTGATGCCTTTTGCCCAAAATTTTCTCCCGGAGGCCCTTTGCCTCCTGATATAATTTCTCTGCCTTGAAGAAATCTCCTTTTGCTAAACTCAGAAATCCAAGTTTGTCCAAGGAGTGAGCATATTGGGGATGTTCTTTACCCCATGATTTTACATAGATGTTTTTAGCTTCCAAATAAAGCGAATCTGCCATTGCGAAATCGCCCTTTCTATATGCCAGGGCGGCAAGGTCTTCAAGACCATGGGCGACGGGCTGCTGGCGGAGTTCGGCTCC
>CALEYM010000292.1 GCA_937926185.1 uncultured Bacteroidota bacterium
TGTTACCAATACTTCTATTTGTGATTCGACTGGACGTCTGTTGTGTTATTCAAATGGAGATAATTTATATAATTTATTTTATGACACAATAGAAAACGGTGTTAATTTTTATAAAATTGGTAATCAAAAACAGGGTTATCTTTTTATTCAAAGTTACATACTGCTTCCTTCCCCCGGAGCAGGACAAAAGGTGATATATATTTATGGGGAACCCAAGACAATATACCTACCTTCTGGCCCAGAAGTAGGCTATATAAAACTACTCTATTCCGAGGTAAGTTTTGAAAATGACATGGATAGCGGGAAGGTAGTGAAAAGAGACCTTACAGGCGGTACGGACACCCTGATGATCGGCCAGATAACGGCTGTCCGGCATGGCAATGGCCAAGACTGGTGGCTGGTGATGCCGCGGTTCAGGGGCAATGTCTTTTATAAATACCTGCTTACGCCAGATGGTATTGCAAAGGCTGGAGAGCAGGAGATCGCTACCACTTCCGTCGGCCTGGGGCAGGCCTGTTTTTCTCCCGACGGGCGGTGGTATGCCCGTTTCAACTACCACGGCATCGTGCCGGATTCGGCCTTTTCCACATTCGACTTGTATCGCTTCGACCGTTGTTCCGGCCTGTTGAGCGACCGGGTAACAAAAACATACAGTTTCAGCGGCAAAGACGGCAAGCCAGGGGGCGTGGCCTTTTCAGGCAGTTCACGGTACTTGTATGTTTCCCGCTGGGATACGATCTATCAGTACGATCTTCATGCCCCCGATATGCTCGCTTCCGAGGTAGCGGTGGCCGGGTACGACGGTTTTCTGGGCGATTTTGACCGTCCTACCCGTTTTTATTCCCTTCAGTTAGCGCCGGATAACAAAATATACTGCTGTGTGGCCAATACAAACTCCCGGTACCTGCACGTGATCGAACAGCCGGATGCGCCCGGTTTGGCCTGCGATGTACGGCAACATTCGATCCAATTGCCTGTATTCAATAATTTTCTACTGCCCAACTTGCCTTACTACCGGCTTTGGGCATGGGAAGATAGTCCATGCGATACCCTGGGCAGCGTAGCGGTGCCGGAGCAACCCGGGCAAATCCCGGCGGTGGAGCTATGGCCGAATCCCGCCCGGGATTTCCTGCAGGTACGGCTTCCTGAGCCTGCCCGACCGGGTTGCCTGCTGGATATGTTTGATCCGGCAGGCCGGTTGGTATATTCTGTCGCCATACCGGAGGGCCAAACGGAGCGGCAGGTCTGCGTTTCGGCTTTGCCGCCGGGGTGTTACCTGGCGGTGGTCAGCACGGCGGGTAAGATCACGGGTAGGGAAAAAATATGCATACTGCGCTGACACGGGGCAGCTTCAGCCCTTCAAAACCACCTCGTTCTCCCCTGCCCACTGTTTCAAATCCCGTTTGGAGATAGCCGCGGCCATCAGTTCGGGGAACAGGTCGGGCGTACAGGCGAACACGGGCACGCCGAGCCCCGCGAGGAAATGGGCGTGCTGGCGATCGTAGGAAGGCGAGCCGTCGTCGTTCAGGGCGAGCAGCACGATGAGCTGTACGCCCGATTGTACGATCTCTTCCATACGTTGCTGCATGCGCCGGGCGTCGCCGCCCTCGTACAGGTCGGTGATGAGCACCAGGATGGTGTCGTTGGGTTTGGTGATGAGGTCCTGGCAGTATTTCAGCGCCAGGTTGATGTCGGTGCCGCCGCCCAGCTGTACGCCGAAGAGCAGGTCGACGGGGTCTTTCAGTTCTTCGGTCAGGTCGGCCACCTGGGTGTCGAATACGACCATGCGGGTTTTCACGGCCGGCACCGAGGCCATCACGGCGCCAAAAATGCCGGAATACACCACCGAGGTACCCATCGAGCCGCTCTGGTCGAGGCAGAGCACGATGTCTTTCAGCGACCGGCGGTTTTTCCGTCCGTAACCGATACGGGTTTCCGGGATGATGGTTTTATATTCGGGCTGGTAGTGCCGCAGGTTCTTGCGGATGGTGGTGTTCCAGTCCATTTCACTGATGCGGGGCCGGCGGTTGCGCACGCCGCGGCTGAGGGCGCCCGTGACGGCCTGCACGGTTTTTTGCTCCAGGCGGCGCATCAGGTCGTCCACCACGCGTTGCACTACGCGGCGGGCGGTGTCCCTGGTTTTGGAAGGGATCAGTTTGCCCAGTTCCATCAGTGTGGCCACGAGGTGCACGTCGGGAGTGGCTTGTTCCAGTATTTCCGGCTCGAACATCATTTTGCGCTGCAATTCGGGTTGTTTCAGCGCGTCGTTTTGCATGATCTGCACTACCGACTGAGGGAAATACTGCCGGATGTCGCCCAACCAGCGCGCCACCGAGGGTTGCGATTTTTCCGATCCGCCGCCTTGTTTCTCCCCGGGGTATTCAAAACTTTTTTTTCGCTCGAATTCGTACAAAGCGCCGAGCGCGGCGTCCATGCCGGCGTCGTCGCCGGTGAGACGCAGGCCGGTGCCGTCGGCTTCGTCGCCACCAAGCATGAGGCGCCAGCGTTTGAGGATGTCGTTATCGGCCGGGTCAGGTGTTTGCATTTTCGGTGTTGTTTTGTTTGAAAAACTCCATTTCGGCCATCACTTCCGAATATACCGCGGGCGGCAGCTCGCTCAGCGGGATCAGGCGGGGGTCGGCGGCGTCGCGGGGCTCGTCGTAGGTGTAGCTGCCGAATTTGACGCTGCCGCTTTTCACGAACATCAGGTCGCCCACTTCGGCCGTATTGCCCATAAAGGCTACGCACAGTTCGCCCTGCTGGATCAGGATGGCCGTAATGCCGGCGTATTTGAAATCCTTGCGGTAGCTGCTCACCGAGCCGCCGTCTACCACCGAGCCGCGGAACCAGCCTTTGCGGTTCATGTGCCCTACGAAGGCGTAGTCGCTCAACCGGATACCGTTGAAATCGGAAATAAGCGTTTTATGCCGGTTTTCGGCGGCCAACGAAAACACCGGGCGCTCCAATTGGGGAAATACCGGGGCGATACCCAGTTCCAGCAGGTAATTTTGCCAGTAAGTTCTGTCTTCTGCCGCCAGTTCCATTGGGTGTACCATGCCGATTTGGCCCTGTTCGGGCAGTGCCATTTCATCGCCTTCACGGTTTACCAGGCTTTGGTCTTCCCGGACGAGAAAGGTATGCTGTAAGCGGTTATGCTCGTCGTAAATACCCCAGACTAAACGCACGGCGTAGGTGAACATCACCGGGTTGCCCATAAAAAAGGCTTGCCAGCGCGCTGAAGGCCATTTACGCTGAATAACAAGGTATTGCTCCATCCGGTCGGACTGTGATTTGACGATGTCCCGGATTTCTTTGGCGATTTCTTTAAATTCGGCTTTCAGGGGGTCGCTCGTGGCTTTCGGGGGTGATTTCAGCAATCGGTTGCTTTCGTTGAGAAACACCACTTGAAAATTGGTGTCGATAAAGGCCCTGTATTGTTCGCCGCCGGCTTCGAATTCGTAGAAAAGGCTCGTGAAACCGAAATCGGGGATCGTTTCGTCCATGAGTTCGAACAGGGTGATTCCGCGTTCTTCGGCGGCCATACGCAGGGCTTCTTCGGCGGCCTCGCCCACGTTTTTGCTTTTGGACTGGAATTTCCGGGAAAACACCTCGATCCAGCGCAGGGCTTTCTTCGAGCCGTTCATAGCCAATGCTTTCACGATGTTTTCCGCCAGGAAGCGGTGGTTGCCCTTGGCGAATTCCGGCACTTTGCGGCGCAGCAGCTCCACCTCGTCATTGCCGCCCAACATGGCGCCGAGCGTGAGAGCCCACTTATTCTTGGAGGCGCCGCCTGAATCGAGATAGGCTCTCAGCAGCGGCTTGGCAAAAGCGCCGCTTTTTTCCCGGTCGAGCAGTTGCAACAGCGGTCGCGCTTCCGGATCGGGGCGCATATCCGTGCTTCGGCTCATGCGATAGAGTAAAAACTGCACCGTGTCGGCATCCAGTGGTTCGTTTGAATCTTGCCAGTACAGTGGCGGCAGCGCAGCGCCATTGAGCCAGGGCAGGTAATCTTTTTCCAGTTTGCCGCGTTTTTGGGCGTGGGCGACCATGGCGGCGACAGCAGTCCGGTTGTTGGCTGGCGCCATACCTTCCAACCCTTCCAGCATCGCGTCGCGCACGTCGTCGTTTTTTTCACTCTCCAGTACCTCGCGGAGTTTTTTCAGTGCGGAATCGGTTTTAACCAGGCCCAACAGGATGGCGCCCGACATACGGGCTTCCGCTTTTTTGTCTTTCAATAATGCCCCGGCATCTGGTTGTACGGCCTCGCCCAGCAGGTCGTGCAAATGGCGGGCCACCATGAGGCGCACCGATTTTTGCGGGTTGCGGAGCTGTTCCCAAAGTTGGGGGTAAATTACGCGGTGATCGATGGTTTTCAGGAACTCAAAAAGCGCCTGGTGGCCGCTGTTGTTGCGGCAGGGTTTATTCAGGATGTATAACAACAATGGAAAACTTTGATTTCCGAATTGTTGATACAGGTAATCAATGGTCTCTTTTTCCACCCTGGGGCAGTCACGCATAAAATCGTCGATGACGGACCAGGCTTTTCCCCCGGGCTCTTTTTCCCGGAGAAATGTAAATGCATGGTGCAGTGCCAGTTCTCCATCAACCTTGTTATAATACAAATTTTTATCCCGGAATTGGCTTCTGAGCTGATCAATATACTGGTAAACGGCTTTCCGGTATTCGTTTTTGTATTTTTCAGGCAAACTTTGATACACCATTGTCGCCAGCGGAAATTGCTGATGCGGATATATTTGACCCTGAGCAATTTTGTCCAGAATAACAGGCGCCCAAGCCGTTGCATCGTGTTTCAACAGGAGATGACAGCAGTGCCCGGCGAAATTGTAGTTGTTAAGAAAATCGTCGAGGTATAGTTGACAAGCGCGCGGGGCATGATGCAGCAACAGGTTGAACAATATTTCCGGATTCGGCAGGGACGGCACCCGGAATTTGTGCTGATGGGCAGCGGCTTTTTCCACGTAATTCAACAGGTACCGGCCGATGTGTGTGGGTCTTTGATGCTCGTCCTCTAAAAGGAAGCCGGCTTCCAGGTGCTCCCAAATATCCTGTTGTTTCAGGCCATATTTAGTCAATACTCCCAGCACCTCTTCAAAGGTTTTCAGGTCGGTATGCTCCTCCCAGATGTTTTTCGCCCAGGCAGTAGCCAGCACAAGTTTGGGATTATGCCATTGGGGAGGGGCTTTTCTCCACACTTGTTCCAGCAGGGCGAATACTTTTTGGTCAAATTTGTCCCATTGCGACGGGGCTTTCAGCAACCTGGCCAACTCATAAATAAAGTCTTCCAGGTGGCTGTGGTGATAGGCTGGCAAAGGCGCACTCTCTTGTTCCAGATAAAACTGGATTTGCTTCCAGGCTTCCACTACTTCCGGAAACCGGTAGCTGGTAAAGGATGCCGTGAGAGTATTGAGCCGTTCTTTTTGTTCAGCGGTGGACATATTTCAGGTTTTTAATCAAATAAAAATCGGGTACTCAGCTCCAGTGCCATTTCTCCCAATTCGTGGTCAAATAACTGATTTTCAGGGTTATTTAATCCGGTTTCTGCGCCGACCACACTTCCTTGCCGGGCCTTTTCTCCCAAACTTCGCCGTTCGCCGGTACTGAATTTGGAAAAGGTGCGCCGCAGGATCGGCAACAAGGCGTTAAACGCTTCGGGGTGAATTTCGGCTACCCATTTATACAGCAGGTTCCAGAGCACGTCGTCGTACAGCAGGATCATGCCGCTGCCTTTCAGAAAACCTTCCAACCAGCCGGCCGCGTCGGCGGCGTCCTGCCCGGCCGAGAGGGCAAAGGCGAAGCGCCGGGCGGTCTCTTCCCGGTCGAACACCTGCGCGTCGAACAACAGACGGCAGGTGCAGCCGCCGAGCACGGGCGGTATGCCGTCTTTGCTGCTGATCCCTTCGAGGGCACGGAGCCAGTCTTCGATCAGGGATTGATTTTCCAGCGTGCGCAGGGCGTCATTGACCCGGCGGATCAGTTCGAACATTTTTTGGGCCGACTCCTCGTCGAGCCCGTAGCAGGCGTTGGGCAGGCCAATATAGATGCGGGTGGCCAGGCCTTCTATCAGGCGGTGAATGGCTGCCAGGTCCGACTTGCGAACGTTGCCGTAGCGGCCCAGATCGGCCAGGGGGAGAAGTGCGCCCATCAGTTCGGCGATGTCGGCCGATACGGCGGCGGCCCGGTTGATGCGGCCGAGGATGGCTTCGATGGCCTCGTACAGTTCAGCCGGGATGGCTACGCTGATGAGGGCCGACAGTTCGCCGATAGATGTTGCGCCGGCGGCTTTGTCGAGCAGGTATTTGGTGGCTGCGTCTTCCAGGGTGTTGCCCCAGATGCCCCGTTCGATGACGGCCACTGTCATTTCCGGTTCCCAGCGCAGTTCCCATACTTCCCGGAAGGTGCCTTTGCCGCGTTGGCCGCTGAGTTTGGCCCAGGGGATGTCGAGAATGTGGAGCCGGAAAAAGAAGACCGAACGTTTCAGGTCGAGTTCAGTGCGCAGGTCGAGTTTCAGTTCTTTTTCGAGGGCGGTTTGCGGCAACCGGAGTTTGCGGGTTTGTTCTTCAAAATCGGCTTGCAGGGGCAGTTTGGGCAGCCTTTCCGGTACCTTACCCAGGGCGTTGCCCACGATCAGTTCCTGTCGCACCAGGTCGAGCAGGATGACGTCGCCCATGCACATCACGGTGGCCGTGGCTTCGTTCATTTCCAGTAACCCTGGTCGCGACAGGCCGCGCAGGCCTGCCAGCGATTCGGCCAGGCGGAAGGCTTCGATCACGTGGGCCGTGGAAATGTCCATGTTTTTGTCCCGGAAAATCTGGGCCACCTTGGTCAGCCATCGCTGCCCCATGTCATTAGGGTGTTTCCAGAGGTGGTAGTACCAGCCGGGCGAATGAATGCCGGCGCCGTAGCCGCTTTGGTACGACAGGCGGTCGTTGGTCCAGGGCACCCAGGTAGCGCCGACTTTTATTTTTGTCTTGGGCAGTTGTTTCAACGCTTTGGCGTGTTCTTTTTCGCTTTTATCCAGGTTGAGTAGGGCCGGCACATGCCAGGCGCCGCACACCACTGCTATATTCTGGTACATTTCGTTTTGCGCCTGCCGCAGCATGCGGGCCATCCAGGCTTCGCGGATGACGTTTTCCTTGTCCAGCGATGATTCCACTCCCGCCTCGCGCAGGTTTTGCATCATCAGTTGTACGGCCTCGAAGTGGTCGGCCGGTGCAGAGAGGTCTTGCACTTGCTCGAAGGTGTGTTCCCACCACAAATCGGAATCGGTGTAGCCGGCTATAGCGGCAAAATGGGCGATCGGGTCGCCGGCAGGGAACGGCGTGGCCGGTGTGGTTTCTTCCGAAGAAGAGACGACCTCGACATTCTCCTCGGGGACGATGCGATCAATGGCCTCTGCCGGCGACTCCGCCTGGTCCAGATGTGTCATTTCCCAGCGCAGGGCCATGGGCAGATCCATCATACGCACCGGGATTTTGTGTTTATTGGCAAAACGAATAGCCTGCCATTCCGGCGAAAATTCGGAAAATGGGTAAAAAACCGAGCGTTTTGGGTGTGCCTCGTCGTAGCAAAGCATGGCCGCGGGCGGCTTTAGTTCCTTGCTGCCGATCCATTTTGTGATGGCGTCCAGTTCGGGCGGGCCCTCCACCAGGATCAGGTCGGGCCGCAGCTGTTCAAGCCGGGCCAGCACGTTTTTTGCTGAACCGACACCGTGGTGCCGTATGCCGAGGAGAGTTACCATGTTTATAATGTGGTCAATGAGATCAATGTGGTCAATGACCACATTAAACATTTATTTCCTTACACGCGCGGTACACGTCCCGCCAGTCTTCGCGGGTTTTGACGACGGTTTCGAGGTATTCGTTCCACACGACTTTGTCCTGCACGGGGTCTTTCACCACGGCGCCCACGATGCCGGCGGCGAGGTCCTGGGCGTTGAGGCGGCCATCGCCGAAATGGGCGGCGAGCGCCAGGCCGCTGTTCACCACCGATATGGCTTCGGCGGTGCTCATGCTGCCGGAAGGGACTTTGAGTTTGGTTTTGCCGTCGGCCGTGACGCCGGCGCGCAGCTCGCGGAAGATGGTGACGATACGCTGTATCTCTTTGAGGGCCGGGGCTTCGGCGGGCAGTTTATATGCCTTGGAGAGACTGTCGACGCGGCGTTGCACAATTTCCACTTCTTCCTGGATGCTTTCCGGTACGGGCAGAATGACCGTATTAAAACGCCGTTTGAGGGCGCCCGACAGTTCATTGACGCCTTTGTCGCGGTTGTTGGCCGTGGCGATCACGTTGAAACCTTCGGTGGCCTGCACTTCGAGGTTGAGTTCCGGCACGGGCAGCGTTTTTTCCGACAGGATGGTGATAAGCGTGTCTTGCACGTCGGAGCTAATGCGGGTCAGTTCTTCCACCCGGGCAATAGCGCCGTCGCGCATGGCGCGCATCATGGGCGTTTCCACGAGGGCGCCCTCGGAGGGGCCTTCGGCCAGCAGGCGTGCGTAGTTCCAGCCGTAGCGGATGGCTTCTTCTCCGGTGCCGGCCGTACCCTGGATGAGCAGGGTGGACTTGCCGGAAATAGCCGCCGCGAGGTGTTCCGATACCCAGGACTTGGCGGTGCCGGGCAGCCCGTACAACAGCAGGGCGCGGTCGGTAGTGAGAGTGGCCACGGCGATCTCCATCAGGCGCACATTACCGATGTATTTCGGCGACACCTGGAAACCGTTTTTAAGTTTGCCGCCCATGAGGTAGACGATCACCGAACGGGGCGACATTTTCCAGTTGGGCGGGCGTTGGCCGGAGTCTTGTTTGATCAGCTCTTCCAGTTCGTGGGCGTATTGATCTTCGGCGTGTTGACGGAGCAGGGTGCGCATGTGTCTTAAAATTGGGTGATCGTTTTACGTGATTCAAGGATGTGGTTCAGGGGTACAAGGAATTGATTGCGAAAGACTTGCTGTTGCCAGTCTTTTATTTCTTTTACCGCCATCTGTTGTACTTCGGGTAAAATGCCCAAATGGAAGTGCATGCCCAGGTGCAGCATTTTTACAAAATCCTGGTGGTGGTATCCGTTTTGTTGCATACCGGACAAGGTTTTCAGCACATGCCGGCTCAGGGGCAACGACCACACCCAGCCTTTGCGCCGGAGCGCATCCCAGAGGAAATCCGGGAGTTGTTTGGAATTGTTTTCGATAATGAAGGCTTCCAGTTCGCCGTCACTCAGGGCATTGAGCATAAAATAGTTGGATGCGTCGGGCAGGTAGTCGTCGAGAAAAGCCCGGATTCCGGGTTTGTATTGGGAGCGGGCGAGTGCCTGGGCGAGGTGTTCGAGCAGCGGCAGTTTATTTTTTTTGAATTTTTCTTCTGCCGCCGCAAACGTTTTAATGATCTCCGGCCAGGTCAGGCCGGCGGCTTGTTCCCAAACGGCGGGGTGCAGGCGACGAAGCAGTTCGGAAAACCAGTAGGCTGTGTCCGGCACGCCGCTGGCCGGGCTGCCGCTTTCCATGCCGAGGCGTTCGCATGCAACATCCGGCGCCAGAAAGCCGTCGGGTTTGTCCGGAATTTGCAGTACCGTTTTACGCTGCATGCCCAGCATGGATTTTTGCGCGATAAAATAAGGCTGGAGTTGCGCCGCGATTTCCCGCGCCAGGCCAGATTCCGCATCCATCAGCAACAGATCGGTGGCCAGTTGTTTGATCTCTTCAAGAATGGCCTTCGATTTGTCTTTTTGATTTGACATTTCTGCCAGTACGGTCTCCACAAATGTCGATTCGCCTGTTTGTGGGTTAATGTGCAGGATTTTAAGCAGTTCCTTGCGTTCGCGGCTGTTGGTTTCTCCGGTCCAGCTTTGCAGGATCAGTTCGAAGGCCAGGCCGGGGTCGCGCTGACGCAAATCCTGAAGATATTGCCGGCGTTCGCTGTTGCTGCCATCTGTCCAAAGGGCATCCGGGTTGGGCGGTGTCAGAAAGTTCCAGGCCGGGTTAAATTGCTGCATCCACCGGCCCCGCTCACCGGCTACGGCGGCAACAAGGTCTTGCAAACCTTTAAAAGGCGGTTGCAGACAGAGGTTCAATGCCGGCACGAGTTGTGCAGGCGGCAGTATCCAGCCGCACGCGGCAAGCGTTTCGAAGTACAGCGCAAGGATATCGGCCCGTTTATTTTTATTTTCCAATTCGTTGGCCAGGAAACGCTGCGCCGGCACCGGACACACCCCCCGGGTTTCGGCAGGGGCGGGATTTAGCACCGGCAACGGCGTTTTTTCGGGCAGCGTACCGGCATTTTCGTACACGTAAGTCAGCGCCGCCGCCGTGTAGAACCAGGCTTCCCGGTCATTGGGATCGGCGCCCGACATGCGCCGGCGCACGGCCCCGGGCAGGACGGATTCCGGCAAAGGCATTTTTTCGGTGCCGAGCAGGGCGATTTTGACGAGTTCAGGCCAGCAGCGCATGTTTTTTAATGATGAATGATGAATGATGAATATCGGTTTTTCGGGGTTTAGATGAGTATATATTGACCACTTGTTGAAATATAACCCAGTGGCACTACTTTGTTTCCACTTCGGAGCACAAAACAGTTTAACGGCATGCCGCCGGAAACGGCCAATAATTGCCATATTTTCTCTATTTCGGTTGCCGGATCGATGGCCAGGAGCAGACCCTCCCGGTCGCGTAGAAACCAGCCGCGCTGATCAGTAACCAAGGTCAGGTCGGCGATGTACTGCGGATACTGGTCGGCCCAGGGTGATTTGGCGAGCCATTCGGCGGCCTGGCGGTGGGCGGCCTCCCAGCCGTCGAGCGGTTCAACCAATGTCTGCGTTTGTGCATTTACGGCGCCCTGCTGTTTGATTTGTGCGCGATAAGGCAGGTTGGAAGGGTAAAAAGCCAGGGTAGCCCGCAGGAATGTGCCTGGCAGTACGGGAACGGCAATGGGCAGATGCGCCGGCGCATATTCTACCAGCAGGGCCTGGCGCCCGCTTTGTGTGCCGAACAACCATACGCGCAGCATGTTCAGGTTGTCGTCGAGGGCTTCCTGTTTTTTACCGAGCACCAGCCAGTCGTCGGTCACACATTCGGCAGCAGGGTTTTCCAGCAGGTCTTTTTTGCTTTGTGACCAGCCGACCAGGCTTTTGATCTGTTCCTGCACCGGTGCTTCCTGCGCGTCCATTCGGCGGAAAGCTTCAATGAGCAACCAGGTTTTGACGGCGTTCTCCAATACTTCGGAGTGCCAGGTATTGCCGCCCAGGTAGTTAATTTTGTTGAAGTTGCGTACCCAGTTGGCCAAGCCGCCGGCCTTGGCGTCGATCATGCGGCGCACCACTTTTTCATAGTAGGCTTCGCCTTTTTCCGGTACGCTGAGCAGGCCGCCGCGCAGCAGGTCGCGCAGGAGCAATTCCAGTTCGGCGGCGCCGGCCTGTGCGGCCGACAGGCGTTCGTCGGCGCGTTTGGCTTTATCCTTTGCCTTTTTTTCATCGGTTTGCGAAGAGGTCGAAGTCGTTTCATCGCTTGTTTTACCGGCGTTGGCAGCGCGTTTGTCCATCCACTCCGACACCCATCCGGGTTCCGGCGTCCCGCTTTTGACCGCATCGGGATCGTCGGCGAACACAAACATCAGACCCAAACCGTGTTTGCAGGGAAATTTCCGGCTGGGACAACTGCACCGGAAGGCGAGGGATACCAGGTCGACTTGTGTACGGTAGGGGTCTTTGCCTGAGCCCTGCACTTCGCCCCATAAAACGCGGTCGTTGTGGGCAAGGGTCAGCCACAGGCGACGATTAGCAAGTTGGCGGCCGGCCTTCAGGGAGGGCGGGTCGGGAGCGAGTTGGGCGACTTGCGTTTCGGTGAGGCGGTTCATCAGTGCGGCAATGCGTTCGGGGCAAATGTAACAAGGGAATTTTTGAAACAAAATAAATTGTTTTAAAAATTTAAACTGTTTAAAAACTGCTTGTACGGCGGCAAAATTATTGGATTAGTTTTGCCGCCCTTATTGCTTTTTGGTTACCGCCCATCGCCGATGCATCCATACCAAACCGCGCTTCAGCGCTACCAATCCCTGCTCCGCCGCGCCACCCAAAACGATACCCGGCTCGGCGCCTTACGCCTGGCCGCGGCCGTAGCGGTCATCCTGCCTGGCGTACAATATTATAAAACCGGCGAGATCGTTTATGCAGTTCTGGCCTTTGCAGGCGCTGTCTTGTTTTTATACCTCGTACGCCGGCATGCGGCGGTGACCCGGCAGAAGCAGGTTTACCGGCAACTGGTGCAGATCAACGAACATGAATTAGCCGCGCTGGAAAGCGATCTTTCCCACTTTGCCGACGGCGCGCAGTACGTCGACGCCGATCATCCGCACACCTACGACCTGGATATTTTTGGTAAAAACTCCCTGTTCCAATACCTCAACCGCACGGCTAATGCCATCGGGTCGGACCGGTTGGCGCAGTATTTTTTACGGGAACAGACTAAAACGGAAATTTACGATACCCAGGAAGCTGTCCGCGACCTGGCGCCCCGGCTCCAATGGCGGCAGGAATACCTCGCAGAAGGGCAACTGCACGCCGACCGGGAGGCCGCTTACCGCAAACTGCTCGCCTGGGCCGGACAGCCCCTTCGCCTTACCCCACTGCCGTTGCGCATCTTTTTTTACGCGCTGACCATCGGCGCCGCGCTCGCCGGCCTCGCCCTGATGGCAAGCCCAAGCCCCGAACTCTGGAAAACGTTTAAGATTCTGACAGCGGTCAACCTGGTGGTCGTGGTAGCCCACGTCAAAAAGATCAAAACCGAACTGGAGCAGGTAAACGCCATGCACCAAATCGTGGGACAGTATGGCTATTTATTGCAATATATTGAAAAAGAATCGTTTGTGGCAGAAAAGTTAAAGCGGCTTCAAAACGAATTAAACTCCGGCGGCCGGCCGCCAAGTGAGGCCATATTACAATTGTCCAGCCTCTTGCATCAGATGGAGTCGGTGCAGAACCTGCTTGGGGCGCTGATCTTCAACAGCCTTTTCATCTATCACATACACGTTCTGCTTGCCCTGGAAAAATGGAAGATGCGCTATGCGGCGCACATCAAAACCTGGATCGAAGGTACCGGCGAGATGGAGGCGCTGAGTAGCCTGGCGCATTTTGCTTACAACAATCCGGATTTTGTATTCCCGGAGATCACCGACACCGTGCAATTGAATATGAAAGCCCTGGGGCATCCCCTGATCCCGGCAGCCAAACGGGTGTGTAACGATATTCAGTTTGAAAAACCCGGTTTCGTGATCCTCACCGGTTCCAACATGTCGGGAAAAAGCACTTTCCTCCGCACCCTCGGCATCAATTTGCTGCTGGCCAAAACCGGGGCGCCGGTGTGCGCCGCATCGTGCAGCGTTTATCCTTTTGAGATTTTTGTGTGTATGAAACTGAGCGACTCACTACACGACAACGAATCGTATTTCTACGCCGAACTGAAACGCCTGAGACGCATCATCGACCGGCTCGACGTGGGCTCAACCGCTTTTGTTCTGCTCGACGAAGTGCTGCGCGGCACCAACTCCAACGACAAACTGTCGGGCACGCTCGGCCTGGTGGAAACCATGGTGCAGCGCAAAGCCACCGGCGTGCTCGCTACGCACGACCTGAATGTATGCGACCTGGCAGATAAACACCCCGCTTATTTGCGCAACATGTGTTTTGAAGTGGAAATGACGGCCGACAACCTCTTGTTCGACTACAATCTCCGCGACGGGGTTTGCGTGAACAAGAGCGCCTCGTTTTTAATGAAGAAAATGGGGGTGATTGGGTGAAATTTTGAAAACAAAATATTTCCGCATTAATTATCCGCAAAAAATCGCACATTAGCGCATCTTTCTGTGTCATCCCTGTAGCGCAATGAAACATGAGCCTCTGTTGCCCCCTGAAACCCTGCGGGAAGCCCGGCATATTACCGACCCCGTAGCCGATGCCGTTGTGGACCGGATATTGGCCGAAGACGTGGTCAAAATCAACGACGTTTTCAATATTATTACCCGTAACCGCGACCTGGCCGGCGCCGATTTGCCGCCTGATGTGCGCGCTTATTTCAAAGAACAAGGCACATTGCCGCCCTGGATGGATACGGAGCTCGTTGCCATCGGCCAAGATGTGTTCCGAAGGTATGGTATCGAGGTGTCGATCCTGCTCAATTATCTTTCCCTGCCCACGGCGTATGCCTGCCCGAAAGGCGCCAAAGTATTGTTTGCCACCGGCCGCCTCACGGAAAAGGACGGAAATATCGACCGGTTGGCTTACCGGCTGATGGAAACGGCGCAGTTTGTAGTAGATGTCATGCAGCCCGGCGCTTTCGAACCGGAATCCAACGGTATCGAAGCCGCGTTGAAAATCCGCTTGATCCACGCTTCCATCCGGCATTTTTTGCGGACAAAGGGCAACTGGAATGTGGCTGAAAATGGTGAACCGATCAACCAGGAGGACATGGCAGGCACCCTGCAATCGTTTTCGTCTATGGTCATCCACGGCTTGTTGCAGATGGGCGTACCGCTCAGCGAGCGCGAACAGGAGGGGTATTACCACTGCTGGCGGGTGGTCGGACATCTGATCGGTATGCAACCGGAAATGGTACCGAAAACTTATCCGGAGGGGCTGCGACTGGGTTTCCAGATATTGGAAGACCAGAAAGGCCGATCTGTCGAAGGCAGGGCATTAATGGATGCGCTGGTGGATTTTATACTCTATCTGGAGCCGGTACATATTTTCGGACGGTACTTACCGGCGCTGATGATCCGGTATTTCGTTCACGATAATATCGGAGATGTGATCACATTGGGGAAAGTGCCCGAATTTTGGGAAAGGTTCTTGTACCGGGTGTTTCGTTTTTTCATATTTCTGCAAACCCTGTTTGGCCGCCCGCGACATCAATGGGTCAAAAATCACGTAGATGGCATGAAACACAGCTTCCTGCAAAAAATGCTGGATCGATTCAACCATCATAAAAAAATCTGGTTCGACATCCCACCTTCCTTGCGCGACGACTGGAAGGTCGATGCTACGGGACGGATCGTTGGCCGGCAATAACCAATTCCTGATCTTATGTGGATAAACACCGTAGATTACTCGATACCTGAACTCAGCCTCTGCGCGGCAGGCGCGGTCGGTTGGGTTTTGGTGTATGTTTTGATCATCCTCGAAACCCGCCGGCACAAGTTTGTCGAAATACCGCTTTTCGTGGCCTGCGGCGATATTGTTTGGGAGTTTTTGTGGGGTTTTGTATTTCACGACCGGATCAATATGGGGGAATTGTTTGTCTGGTCGTACCGGGCCTGGTTTTTAGTAGACATCGTCCTCTTTATCGGGCTTTGGCGCTATGGTTACAAACAATTTGATATAGCACTGTTCAGGCGTCATGCCAAACCCATCATAGCCGGCTTGTGCCTGGCTTTTGCTGCTATTATCAGTGCCTTTGTTGTCAGTGAACTGGACAATCCAATGGGCGCCCAAACCGCGTATTTGCTCAATTTCGGTATTTCCACCCTGTACATCGCCAACTGGCTGCGTTTGCGCAACCGGCATCCGTTTTCCAAAGGTGTCGCCTGGGCAAAAATGCTGGGCACCCTGGTCTACAGCATTTTTTTCCGCCTTCGTTTTCCGGAGTATTATTCCATACTGGCTTTAAGTGTGGTTATTTTCATGCTGGACTGCGCCTACCTTTGGTTACTTTACAATTATAAAGAGGAAACAGAAGTGATAACCGATTGATTGTATGCCATATTTATGTGTGGGGTTGTCGCGTGACGCCTACCCGATTTACTATTGACATACTATGCTGGAAATTGAAGGCTACGGCGATTTTGTGCCGGTTTATACGGGGAAATCTTTTTCCGTGTTCCGGGGAATACGGCGCTCCGGGAATTTTGCCCCTGTGCTGATCAAAACTTTCAGCACGGATGCGCCAAAGCGGCATGAGTACAATTACCTGTGGCTCGATTACGAGCTGTCGTCCGGCATTCAGTCGGAATACCTGCTCATGCCCCTGGAGCTGCGCCAGACCGGCGAAAAGGTTTTTACTGTTTGGGAAGACACGCCTGGCGTTCCAATGAGCAAGTTTATTGGCCAGTACCATACTTTATACTCGGATTACGAATATGCAATTCAGGTTTTCATACGGCTGGCCCAGGCCCTGGAAGCGCTGCACGCACAAAAATTGATCCTGCGCAGCCTGCATCCGGCCCATGTGCTGATCGATCCGGCCGCCCTTTCGGTTAAAATTACGGGTCTTGGCTACGCCACTTATACGAGTTCGGCCATGCCAGAACCCGATGTGGAGTGGTATGAAACAGACGAATTGTTCAAATATATTTCGCCTGAACAAACCGGGCGCATGAATGCCTCCGTGGATCAGCGCGCCAATATTTACTCGCTGGGGGTTATTTTTTATGAATGTCTGACCCGTCGTTTACCATTCGACCCGCCGGATTTGCTCGGCATGATACATGCCCATATTGCGCAGGAGCCGCCTCCACTGCATGCTGTAAATCCGGCCATACCGCCAGTGCTGGCCGCCATTGTGCAAAAAATGATGGCCAAAAATGCAACAGGCCGCTACCAAAGCGCCCGCGGCGTGGTGGCAGATTTGAAAAAACTCGGACAAACGCTTGCCGCCGCGCAAACGGACGTTTTCGCCCTTGGTCAGGAAGATGTTTCCGATGTGTTCACTTTTCCGGAAAAAGTTGTCGGTCGTGAAAAGGAAGTGCAAAAAATAGTCCGGGCGCTGGAAAAGGCCGACATGCGGCATTTGGAAGCCGTTTTTGTGTCGGGAGAATCGGGTATCGGCAAATCGGCGCTGATCAGGGAAGCCCGCGCGCGTCTGAACAGCCGGGACTTGTATTTTTTAACCGGGACTTGTAAAAACTTTAATAGCAATACGCCATACACCGGCATAACAGAAGCTATTAAGGTGATTGTAGAACAGATATTGACATTGCCCGAGGCGCAGGCAAATGCCTGGAAACAAATGATCCTGGATGCATTGGCCGGTCAGGGCCGGTTGATGACCAATATTATCCCCGAATTGGAACTCCTGATTGGGCCGCAGCCCGATCTGCAGGAAGAGCCTACCCCGGAAGTAGCGGAAAATCGCCTGAAAAATGCTTTTTTGCGGTTGATTGACGTATTGACCCAAACGAATAAGAAGATCATCCTGTTCCTGAATGACCTGCACTTCGCAGAGCCGGCCTCTATTGATCTGCTGCATTCCCTGATCAAAAACCGGGAACAATATAAGCTGTTGCTCATAGGAACATTTGTAGACAACGGCGATGAAACGCTGCAGTTGTTGCTGGACACCGCCCGCGACACCGCCGATGCCCAATTGATCGCGCTGAGTCCGTTGAGCAAAGCCGATATTCGCAATCTTGTCTCCGAAGCGCTGAAAACAGGCGACAATCTGGAGCCCCGCATAGTAGAAGTGCTGCATGAAAAAACAAAGGGCATCCCGATTTTTTTACGCGAGTTTCTGGGGCGGGCCAATCAGGACGGCGCCCTGTTTTTTGATTATTCCACCAATACCTGGCGATGGGACATCGACCAAATCGCCCGCCTGCCGATTTCCGACAACGTGGCTGGTTTGATCCGGGGCCAGGTGCGAAAATTGCCGGAAAAAACGATAACTCTCCTGCAAATGGCAGCCTGCATCGGCCCGCGCTTCGACGTCGATGCGCTGGCGTTCCTGCTTGGCCAACCCGCGGGCGAAATTGCCCGTGATTTAGGAGAGGCTTTACAGGCCGGGTTCGCCGGCCCGGACCAGGAGACCTTTTCGTTCCGGAAACTTAAACTGCCTGCCGACACTTTGAGCGATGCCAAATGGTATGCATTTGCTCACGACCGCCTCAGGCAGGCCGTTTACGAAATGGCGCCAGAACAATGGCGCGCCCAACAGCATTTCCGGATTGGTCGCTATCTGCTTCAACGGCATGGCCCGGACGACAGCCGGGTTTATGAAATTGCAAACCACTGGAGTGCCGGCCTGCCATATATTGGAACCGCGGACCAGGCCGATGCAATTGATCTGTTTATCTCCGCGGGTAAAAAAGCAAAATTAGCCGTCTCTTATAACCTGGCTTTCAGGTATTTTGACACTGCGCGGCAACTCCTGATTCCCGACAGTTGGCAAAAATTGTACCGGCATACCTTCGATCTGTTTACCGGACTAATCGAATGCGCTTTGCTCAGTGGTCAGACAGAAGCAGGAGAGCGGTATTTCATAGAGGCGGCTACCCATGCCAGGGATAAAACAGATCATGCGCGTCTGTATATGATCAAACTGGATGTTTATGTGTATCTGAACGAGTTGAATGCCTCATACAGGGAAGGTCGCGCCGCGATAAAATTGTTGGGCCGGGCCTTGCCAAATAACCCATCTCAGCTGTATGTATTGAGGGAAATTGTAAATACCGGCCTTCATCTGAGGAGAAAAACACCTGATGAAATACTGGCACTGCCGCTGATGAGCGAACCCAGGGCCAAAATGTTGGATTTCATCTATCTGCGGTGCCTGCCTTATGCATATACCAATAGCCCGGAATTGTTTGCTGTTATCAGTATGCGGCAATTGCGGAATTCGCTCCGGCACGGTTTAGGCATACATTCTTATTCCGGCTTCGGCGTATACGGCGGTATTTTGGCCGTGGGATTCGGGCAATACGCCAAAGGTTTTTCCTATAATGAACTGTCTTTAAAAATTGCCCAAAAAATCAACGCTCCCGTGGCTATTGGCGGCGCCTATTTTGCCATGGGCATGAACGGCTTTTTTATTCATCCCGTGAAACGTTGTACGGAGTGGTTCGGGGCGGCACTCGAATATCTGAACAAGGCCGGGGAAGCCGTTTCTGCCAATGCAGCCGCATATAGTATTATCAGTTATTCCCTGGTATCCGGCAAACCCTTGGCAGACCTTAAAGAACGGACAGAAGCTTTTGTTGTTCAGGCGCAGACCAACAAACAAGCGCATGGCATAGAGATAATCAGTTGGCTACGAACCTTGCTCGGCCTGTTCACCCATCCGGAAACAGAACCTGAATCTCTCCCCGATCCGCACCTGTTGTTGCAAGAAAAGTTTCCCAGCTTTACCGAATTCTACCGGGGAATGTACTACATCCAGTGGATGCAATTGTATTACTGTTTCGGTTTGTCTCAACGTGCGCTCGAAATAGCTGCCCACGCGGAAAAACTGGAAAAAAAAGTGCTGTTCAACTTATCGCATACCGACTTTCATTACTACCGCGCCCTGGCCGCGGCACAATTGTATGAAACGGCCACACCTGATATTAAAAAACAATATTTCGGTTTTATCCGGCAGGCAGGCGCATTGTTTTCGAAACGCGCGCGGTTTTCGCCTGAAAACTTTCAGCACAAAATTCAGATCCTCAATGGCTTAAAAAGCCAGATCGCACACCGGCATACGGAAGCGTTATCCATTTTCAAGAATGTGATTAACCACTTGTCGCCGGATGAGTACCTGCACGATGCCGGAATTGTGGCACAACTGGCGTTTTCCTGTGCGCTGCGCCAGGGGCACATCCGCGAATCGGTTTTGTATTTTGGAAAAGCGCACCAGGCATTCGAGGCATGGGGAGCGCGGGCCATCAGCCGTCAACTGACGAAACAGTACCAGGAAGTGATGAGCGCCTTTCAGCAAGCCAAACCGGTATTCTCGGGCATGGCAACGGTTTCCGGATCCGTTGATTTTAAATCGGTATTGAAAGCCTCCCAGCTATTGTCCGGTGAAATAGAATTGTCTAAATTGCTCGACAGCCTGATCCGGATCGCTATGGAAAACGCCGGCGCGCAACGGGGGTTTCTGCTCGTGGAACAAGACGGTCAGTGGCGGATAGAAGCCGAGGGTGTGTCGGGACAGGAAACCACGCTCACCCTGCAAGGCAAAGCGCTGAATGAAGGCCAATTGGCCTCTTCCATCGTGTTGTACGTGGCGCGCACCCGCAAAAGGCTGACGCTCGACGATGCCGCGCGCGACGAACGGTTCAGCGCCGATCCATATATCATACAAAACAAACCCAAATCGGTGATCTGCCGGCCGATCATTCGCCAGGGCAATTTGATCGGGATACTTTACCTAGAAAACAATCTGGCTTATAATGCTTTCACCCCCGACCGGCAGGAAGCGTTGGAGTTGCTGTCCACACAGGCGGCCATTTCCTTGCAAAACGCTTTTTTATACGATCAAGTGACCGCGCTCAACCGCGCTTACGAACGCTTTGTTCCCAGGGAATTTCTCAATTTTCTCGGCAAAAGCACCATCACCGATGTCGGTCTTGGCGACCACGTACAACGGGAAATGACGGTGATGTTTGCCGATATCCGGCAGTTCACCAACCTGTCCGAACAACTCAGCCCGCGCGATAACTTCCGTTTTATCAACGACTACCTCGGCGCGATGGAGCCTTGTATCATCCGGCGCGGCGGATTTATCGATAAATACATCGGCGATGCGATCATGGCCCTTTTCCCCGGCAGCGCCGACGACGCCATACAAGCGGCGCTCGATATGCTCGCCGAACTGGAAACTTTCAACCGCGCACAACAACGCGACATCCGGATCGGGATCGGCCTGAATACCGGCAACCTGATCCTCGGCACCGTGGGCAGCGAACAACGGATGGACGGCACCGTCATCTCAGATGCCGTGAACCTGACCGCCCGGGTGGAAAACCTTACCAAAAAATACGGCGTTCATTTCCTGCTGACCGGAAACACTTATCAAAAACTGGACAACCCCGCGCGTTATCCGATCCGGCGCGTCGATTCCACTATGGTGCAGGGCAAAACCGAACAGGTAACGTTATACGAAGTATGCGCGGGTTCGCCTTCGGAACAGGACGCGCTGAAAATGCGGGACGCCCGCTTGTTTGAAGCGGCGATTGAACGGTTCGGCCAAATGCGTTATACAGATGCCGCCGCCATTTTTGAACGGATATTAAAGGAAAATCCGGCCGACCGCCCGGCGCAGGTTTGGCTGGAAAGGGCGAAAAACAGTGGGTAGAAGGAGATATCTCATCTCCGTATTTTTCCAAACCCGCCTTTCGGCATGCGCGGCATCCCTCCCGGCATACCTTGCATGCCCCCCATCGGATTGTTGCTCATCTGGTGCATGAACTTCCGCATGTCGTTGAAGTTCTTGACGAACAGATTGATCTGGTCGACCGTCTGGCCGCAACCTTTGGCAATGCGTTTTTTGCGGCTCAGGTTCAGCATATCCGGGTTTTTGCGCTCGTCGGGGGTCATGCTGTGTATGATGGATTCGACCCGCACCAGCGCCTTGTCGTCGATATCAATCTCCTTGAGCGCCTTGCCCATGCCGGGGATCATGCCGAGCAGGCTTTTCAGATCGCCCATTTTTTTGATCTGTTGCATTTGGGTGAGGAAGTCGTTGAAATCAAACTTGTTTTGTTTGATCTTCTTTTCCACCCGTTTGGCCTCTTCTTCGTCGAACTCCATCTGGGCCTTTTCCACCAGCGACACGATGTCGCCCATGCCGAGAATCCGCTGGGCCATCCGGTCGGGGTAGAACACGTCGAGGGCGTCGAGTTTTTCGCCGAGGGAGACGAACTTGATCGGTTTGCCCACGGTGTACTTGATCGACAGTGCCGCGCCGCCGCGGGTATCGCCGTCGAGTTTGGTGAGCACCACGCCGTCGTAGTTGATGCGTTCATTGAAGGTCTGGGCGGTGTTCACGGCGTCCTGGCCGGTCATGGAATCCACCACGAACAGGGTTTCCGTGGGATTGAGCACTTTTTTAAGGGCTTCCACCTCGGCCATCATGGTTTCGTCGACGGCCAGTCGTCCGGCGGTATCCACGATAACCACGTGGTAGCCGTGCGCTTTAGCGTGCTTCAGGGCATTTTGAGCGATCTCGACCGGATTTTTGTTCTCCTCCTCTTTGTACACCGGCACTTTGATGCTCTCGCCGAGCACGCCCAACTGGTCGATAGCCGCGGGACGGTACACGTCGCAGGCGACGAGCAGGGGCGACATCTGGCGTTTTTCCTTGAGGTGTTTGGCCAGTTTGCCGCAGAACGTCGTTTTACCGCTGCCCTGCAAGCCGGCCACCAGCACGATGCCCGGACTGCCTTTCACGTTGATGCCTACCGACTGGCCGCCCATCAGTTCGGTCAGTTCGTCCATGACGATCTTGACCATCAGCTGGCCGGGATTGACATTGCGCAGCACGTTTTCGGCGCCCAGTGCCTTGTCTTTGACCCGGTCGGTGAATTCCTTGGCGATCTTATAGTTCACGTCGGCGCCAACCAGGGCCCGGCGGATTTCTTTGATGCTTTCCGCAACATTCAACTCGGTGATCTTGTTGGAGCCACTGATTACTTTAAAGGCAGATTCGAGTTTTTCGCTTAAACTGTCGAACATATTTGGGTAACGGTTAATTTTTAGCGCCGCAAAGGTAACGGATTGCCGCTTAAATTCCGGTAATTTTGCCGCCCTTCACTTTTCAATCGACTACATGACCACCTACGCCATTTCCAAACCTGTATTTCTCACTACCCCCGGCGACCCCATTCAGGTCCGGCGATATACCCTGGGCAACGGCCTGAGGCTTTTTTTATCCATAAATAAGGACGAACCGCGGATCTACACGGAAATAGCCGTTCGCGCGGGCTCCAAACACGACCCTGCCGATACAACCGGACTGGCGCATTACTTCGAACACATGATGTTCAAAGGCACCGACCGCCTGGGCAGCCTGGATTGGGCAAAAGAAAAGCCGCTTTTGGATAAGATCGAACAATTGTTCGAGGAACACCGCCGGGAAAATAATCCCGAACGCAAAAAGGCGCTGTACGCGGAAATCGACCGCCTGTCGTTCGAAGCGGCAAAATACGTGGCCGCCAATGAATACGACAAACTGGTAAGCGCCATTGGCGCCAAGAACACCAATGCCTACACTTGGGTGGAACAAACGGTGTATGTAAACGATATTCCGGCCAACGAACTGGAGCGCTGGTTCGAACTGGAAAGCGAACGTTTCCGCCGGCCCATCCTGCGCCTGTTTCATACCGAGCTGGAAACGGTATTTGAAGAATATAACATCAGTCAGGACCGCGATTTCCGCAAAACCCTCAAGGCCATGCAGGAAACGCTCACCCCTACCCACCCTTATGGCACCCAAACCACCCTGGGCCGTGGGGAGGACCTGAAAAACCCTTCGCAAACGAACATTTACCGCTTTTTCGACCAGTATTACGTGCCCAACAACATGGCCATCGTACTTAGCGGGGATTTTGATCCCGAGGAAGCCGCCGCGCTGGCCGAGCGTCATTTCGGCCATTTCCGGCCCAAACCGCTGCCGGCTTTTCACTTCGAGCCGCAACGCGAACTTCAAAGTCGTGTTCAACGCGACGTGTACGGGCAGGAAGCGCCCTGGGTGGAAATGGGCTGGAGATTCCCTGGCGCCAGCGCCGAAGAAGCCTTGATGTTGCCGCTGATCGCCGGTATCCTGCACAACTACCAGGCCGGCCTGTTCGACCTGCATTTGCTGCAAGGGCAAAAAGTGTTGGAAGCGTATGCCTATCCCAGGGTTTATGAAGACTACAGCAGCCTGATCCTGTATGGAAAACCCCGGGAAGGCCAAAGCCTGGAAGCCGTGGAAAAACTGCTTTGGCAGGAATTGGAGAACCTGCGGGAAGGCCGTTTCGACGACTGGCTGCCCGAAGCGGTGGTAAAAGACCTGAAATTGTCGGAAACAAAAGAGTTTGAAAAGAACCAGGGACGGGCAGCTGCCGTCGTAACGGCTTTTGTATTGGGCGTCGATTGGGCTGATATGATAAAACGTTGGGACAAACTCGCCGCGCTCACAAAAGAAGACATTGTCGCATTTGCCCGCCAACACCTGCGCCCCGACAACTTTGTTGCCGTTTACAAGCATCATGGCGACGACCCCTCCGTGATGAAGGTGGAAAAGCCCCCTATTACGGCTGTCGAACTCAACCGCACGGATATTTCGGCATTTGGAGAACAGTTTTTGCATCAATCCACGCCGGACATTGAACCGCAATTCCTCGATTTCAATAAATCTATAAAAAAGGCACGGATTGCGGGAAATTTGAAATTACACGCGGTTCGCCAGCCGGACAGCCGCCTGTTCCGCCTGTTTTATATTTTCGACATGGGCAAAACCAGCGACAAGCGACTGTCGGTGGCCGCTTCGTATTTGCCTTTCCTCGGGACAAGTAAATATTCACCCCGGGAAATGCAGCAAGCCTTTTACCGCCTCGGCGTGCATTTTTCGGCCAATTGCCAGGATGAGCGCCTGTATTTCAGCCTCACCGGCCTCGAAGACTCCCTTGAAGCCGGCGTGGAATTGATGGAGCACCTGCTGGCCGATGCCCAACCCAACCCCGAGGCCCTGGAGAACCTGAAAGCCGATATCCTGCTGCGCCGGGAAAACAACAAAAAAGACAAGCGCGCCATTCTGAGCAAGGCCATGCTGAACTACGCCAAATATGGCCCACACTCTCCGTATACGGATAAACTCGGCAAAGCGGAAATTCTGGCGCTTCAGGCAGATGAACTCACCGCGCTCCTGCGCGGATTGTCCGCCTACCGGCACGAAATTTTGTATGCCGGCGCGAAAGCGCCCCGGCAGGTTGCAGGCATCCTGAAAAAACACCACCCCGTTCGGGAAAAGCTGCAAGCGCCGCTACCCGCAAAAAAATTCCGGGAAACCGGCGCCCGCAAGGACAAGGTCTTTTTTATCCATTTCCCGATGGTGCAGGTGGAGCTTTTTCTGGCCTCGAAAGGAACCCCGAAATTCAACCTGGAAGAGTTCATTTTTTCGGAATGGTACAACCAGTACTTTGGCTACGGCCTTTCCTCCATCGTTTTTCAGGAAATCCGCGAGTCGAAAGCCCTGGCGTATTCGGCGTATGCTTTCGCGGCCAATCCGGCCCGCAAAAACCGGGCGCATTTCCTGAAGGCTTATGTAGGTACGCAACCCGACAAATTGAGGGATGCCGTACAGGCTTTTCAGACCATACTGGAAGAAATGCCCGTTTCGCTGCCGCAAATGGAACACGCCCGCCAAAGCGTACTGAAACAAATCGCTGCCGGCCGTATCAACAACGCAGAAATTTACTGGACCTGGCGCGCCAACCGGGAAAAAGGCTTCCGCCACGACCTGCGGCAGGACATTTACCAGGCCATCCAACAGGCGAAACCGGAAGACCTGCTGCGCTTTCACCAAAAACACATCAAAGGCCGGCACTACCACTGGATGGTGCTCGGCGACCGGGACCGGGTCGACTTTAAGTACCTGAAAACCATTGGAAAAGTGCGGGAGCTGAGTTTGGAAGAGATATTCGGGTATTAAACTATTCTGATGATGAAATATGCCTGGTTACTGCTGCTGTTTACGGGCTTGACCCTCAGTCGCGACGGCCAACTCATTGCCTGCGAACACGGTGACCGGCGCGTTTCTATCATGCCGTTGAGTAGAGGTGGTAAAAAAACACTTGCCGATAACCACAAAAAGAATCGTTTCAACAGCCCGAACGCAGATTCGACCGATGAAAAAATGTTGTACGTGACGCAATCCGATCCCGGCAATCCGGTCATTTTTGCTTTCCCGGTATGCGCAAACGGCACAACCGGAAAAGGGCGGGTCTTCTTCATCGACACCACGCAACCCACCGCAAATTTCGGCTAGGGCGGCGACGGTTCGGTGCTGTACATTACCGCCAATAACTATTTGTGCCGGGTGCGGACGAGGACGCGGGAGGAAGATTGGACGGATAAGTAAATACATCCCCAATAGGTCGACAAATTTGCTGCCACATCAGTCGGCAAACATTTCTGCCAGACATCCCATATTCTTTGCTTGTAGGCGACAGATATTTGTGTTTTCAAATTCATTAGAGAGCATACTGTTACTGGCTAAATTGTCGCGTTTTCTCAGAAACCATACACGGTCGTTCGACAAATCGACATGTTTACGCCACTGAGGCTGACAGGCGAACCTGTTGAATCGCATGGAAATTCCACATACATTTGGGTGTCCCCAGGTAGTTTCATCCAATTTCACGTTCTAATCGCCATTAATCGATCATGTTCCTCCTCTCTTTAATTACATTGCTTCCTTATCGCCTTCCCGCACTGATTAGTATATTCTTTTTTCTGGTGGCCCCCGCACTGATCCCTGCCCAAAAAAATCTGTACATCCTGAACAGGGGTGGAAACAACATTTTGTCCGTTCCACTGGATAATCCCGACAGCCCGCCCAACGAAAAGATAAACCAGGGGCTTTTAGCAACTTATGACTTCATTTCACACACCGCTTCCTTCAAATTATTCTGGTGTAGCGGCATTACTAACCAGATTTTATCCGGAGATGATAAAGGCGGCGGGGTTAATAGTGCAATTGCCACGGAGGTTTCTGTTCCGGTCGACCTGGACATCGATGCTTACCAGAATAAGATTTATTGGGCAGACAATGTGCGCAAACAAATATTTCGCGCCAATCTCGATGGCAGCAGCCAGGAAGTAGTCTTGGCTGATTCATTTCCAAATCTTTCCAGCATAGCCATATTCCCGGCGTTAGACCTGATGTTTTTTGCAGACATAGACAGCAGTTTGATCTGGTCGTGTTCGCTGTCCGGTGAAAACAGAAAAGTGTTGGTAAACGATAGTTTAGGAACCCCAATTCGATTATTGATAGATACAATTCGGCAAAAACTATACTGGGCAGATGATGCTCAGCATCAGATTGAGCGCATCGACTTCGATGGCGGCAAGCGTGAGGTTTTTTACCAGGGAACCGAAGCGGAATTGCCATTCGGTCTGTATTTAGACTACTCGGCGGAACAAATCTACTGGACAGACTACGGAACGGAACAAATCATGCGCGCCAATCTGGATGGCTCAGCGGCTGTGCCTTTTATTAAATCAGGCCTGAGT
>CALEYM010000293.1 GCA_937926185.1 uncultured Bacteroidota bacterium
GTTCTTCGCTACAGTCGACGCCGTTGCCGCAGTGGTTGACGAGTTGGGTTTCGCCAAAGCCGCGGTACTCCAGCCGCTTCCGGTTGATACCGCGAGAGACTAAGTAATCCACCACGCCTTTGGCCCGGCGTTGGGACAGGTCGAGGTTGAACGCGTCGGTGGAGCGGGAGTCGGTATGCGAACTGATCTCCACCCGGAGTTCGGGCCGTTTGAGCATCAGTTTCAGCAGTTTTTCGTCGATCACGGCTTTTGACCGGGCGGTCAGTACATCGCTGTTGAGCGAGTAATAGATGGGCAGCAAATTGAAATCGAGCAGGGAACATTCGATTTTCCGCCATTCGTACCCGTCGGAAGCGCCGCCTCCGGAGCGGTCGTTCACTAAAAATACTTCTTCGCGCACCACCGGGGCCACTTCCGAAGAATCGACGTGGGCGTCGTTTTCCAGCACGCGTTTCCGGATCGTGGTGTATTCCGCCGGAATTTCAATCTCGCGTACGGTAGCCGGCTTGTCGATCACCTGCCTTTTGATCACCTGGTAACGTCCGTTGGGAGGCGTCTGGCGGGTAAAACCGGGCGGCGTGACGATTTTTTTAACCGGTATCCTTTTGGTTACCGCCGGGTATTGCACGTAACAGATCACGTCGCAATCGCCCGGAATGGGCGATTTGCAACCGTCGATGGCCGGACGCGTTTCAAAACGGGCAAACGCCGGCTCCAACTCGATGACCTCGAAAGTGTCGATCGTTTGCACGGGCGAAATGGTATATGTGCTGTACGGGTCTTCTACCAGGAGGGTGTCGTACACCTCGCGGTACACTGCCGACACGTATTCGAAACGTTTGGACGCTTCTTTTATCAGTACGCGCTCTTCCACGGTTTTATACACCGCCGGCACTACTGTGTATTGCTGGTAGGCGGGCGTGGTCACAATGTTTTCCAGTTCCTTGATTTCCCCGATGGTGCAGCGGATGTAGCAGGCGCCGGGTTCGGGGTTTTCGGGGTAGTTTTGGGCGGGGAGGGTAACATTGATTAAGAGCGCGAGGAGCGCGGGAATAAAGGCGGTCCGCATGATTACTTATTTGAAATTAAATACTGTTTGAGTTAGTGAAATTTATGTCTGTTGGCCCCGCACGAACGTTCCGTCGCGGGCAGGCAATGAATGAGGGGGCGTAAAACTAAATACATTGGGAAAACCGGCTGTTATGTTTTTGGGAAAATTGCCGAAAATTATCTTTGTCCCTAAAAAAACGCATTATGTCAGGCAAAATCCCAGCAATCCTCGGGTTGTGATATTAAGAAGTAGCCGGCAACTTCCGCACATAAAACGCCTGCCCCTCATGCAAAACGCGCACGATCTTGTCCTCCGCGATCAGCGTTTGCAACGCCGCGGGGTCCACGCCTGCCTGCCGGAACAACGCCTGCGCTTCTGATTCCCGCATGGGGTGAACGCAGGTGATGTCGAGCAGGTTCTGCACGACGTCGCCGGCAGCAGTGAAAGGTTCGGCGGAATAGCCGCTCAGTATCTCCACTTTTTCCGGGAGCCGGGCGGAAAATATTTGCCAGGCTTCGGCCAGTTTTTGTTCGCCGGGGGCCGTAGCGCCGGATTCCTGGGGTGGCCGGGTGGGGATGGCCAGGTATGCCCTTGCCGGGCGCAGTTTTTCCAAAAACTGAGCGGTGCGCAGGAGTTCGGGCGCAGCGTCGTTTATACCCGCAATCAGCATGGTTTCGGTGATCAACTCCCCCTTAAAATCGCCGGCGAAGGCAAGCGCTCCGGCCAGTATGTCGCCGAGCGACAGGGATTGGGCCGGGCGGTTGATTTGGCGCCATATAAGGTCCGAAACAGCATCCACTTTCAGCGAAACGCAGTCCGCTTTTGCCAGTTCTGCCCGCACATCGGCGCGCCAGAGCAGGGAGCCGTTGGTGATCACGGCAATTTTCAGGTTCAGCGGGCGCAGCAGGTCGATCATACGCCCCAGGTTGAGATCCAGCGTGGGTTCTCCGTCCGGCACGAAGCTCAGGTAGTCGATGCGGCCTCCCCGTGCCTGTACCTCCTGTACTTTTTGCCGCACGGCGGCCACCACCGCCTCCGGTTCGTAAAAGGGTCGCCGTTGCAGGTCTTTTGACCAGGTGGGTCCCACCTGGCAATAGACACAGTCGTAAGAACAGGATTTGGGGGGAATATGGTTGATGCCCAGGCTATGTCCGAGCCGCCGGGAGCGAATCGGGCCGAATGCGATCAT
>CALEYM010000294.1 GCA_937926185.1 uncultured Bacteroidota bacterium
GGCACAGCGGCCCGATGCAGAGGATAATGTGCAGCATCAGGAACGCCAGGGTGCGCGTGGCCCGGATGATCAGTGTTTCCACCGTGATCTGGGGGTGCAATACCAACTGCAACGCGCCGAATAACACCACGTAGCCTGCCACGAACGACAGTACCACCCGGTCGTAAATCCTTTTGTGCGGCGTCCAGTGGATGGGATCGTAAACGACAGACATTTTTTAGTGATGAGTGATGAGTGATGAGTGATGAGTTATTCCATCGTTACCCTGCGCAGTACGCGGCCATGTATTTTGTCTTCGAAACGGAGTTTTACGGGCGGGGTCAGGCTGTCCAGATCGAAGCGCCGGACGCCGCGGGCGCCGAGCAGGCCGAGCGGTTGGTCGGTGGGTTTGTTTTCCAGGATGACGGCGGTATTGGGTTCAGTCAGGGGTTTTTGGATGAAAATTTCCAGTTGGCGCCTGGCCCCGGCACTATCGCGGCGGAGGTTAATCAGCAAATCGCCGGATTGCCGGGATTGGGCCAGCACCGGAAGTGGTGGGGCCTGTTCCCGGCGCACCGGCTGCTGCCTTATTTCGTCGGGGATTGCCAGTATGGCCGCCAGCCAGCCCATTGGGAGCAAGATGGCCAGCGTATACCAGGCGTACCGGTGTGTTTTTCTTAAAGCAGGTGTCATAACGTTTCGTTTGTTGTCGCGGTGTTCATTTTACGGACGGCATTCAGCCATTTCCTCCACAAAACGGGCCACAAAGCCACGCTTCCCGGAAACAACAAAGCGCGCGTTTTCCAGGAAATGCCCCGCGCCGCTTCGTCGATTTTGGCCGCGCCGCGCCACAGGAACATGGCCGCGAAAACCACCCCGAAAAAGAGGTACAAATAGAAGAGATTGACGAGGAATTCGATTGTTTTCATAACTTTTCAATTTCACGCCCCAGAAAGTACCCGATCACGGTCCGCAACAAGCCGATCACGGCCAGGCTGATGAGTTCGTTCCATTCCGGGTGCAGCATGGTGGCCAGGATATCGGAGACGATGTAAAAATCGAGCCCCAGCAGGATGTAATTCCCGACCATGGGGCGCAATGTGGAAATACCTTCCATCGCCATGGCGCCGCTGTGCCGCATTTCGCGCCATTCGTGCAGCAGAAAGCCCCACATACCCTTGGAGAACCCGACCAGCAGTACCGCGGCACTGAGCAGTTCGATGCCATTGGACAGGCGCAGCAGGAGCAGGACGCGGTAGTCTTCCATGACTTAGGCCTTGTTGTACAGTTTAATGACCGTTTCGCGCATCGTATTGCCGGTGTCGCCCAACAGGAACGCGATGGTGTCGGCGGCGGCCTCGGGGGTGATCCATTCGCGGAAGTCGGCGTCGGGCATGGCAGCGCGGTTTTGCGGGGTATCGAGCGTGGAGGGGACGACTACGCTGGCCCTTATGTTTTTGAATTTGCCCTGGTCGTTGATGATCTCCGCCAGACGGAACAACAGCGACTTGGAGAGGGAATATGCTACCTGGTTTTTGGCTTCAGCCGGATTGAGCGCGGGGCGCGCGCCGATAAAAACAAACTGTCCGCTGCCCTGCCGCTCAAAATGTTCCATTAAGGGCCGTGCAATGTTGAAGGCCGTGTGGAAGTTCAGTTTGAACATCTTATCCAGTTCGTAGACCGTCGTTTCGGCCATGGCGCCCGGCTGCCAGCCGCCGACGATACAAACGGCGGTGTCCACATCCGGATCCTGGGCAATAATGCCCTTTATATAACCCTCTGTCACCGTTTCGTCGGTCAGATTGAGAAACTGGGTATGTACTTTGTCGGAGTTAATATGCTCGTGAAAAGCCTGTGAATTTTCGCCCAGACCTAACGCGGCATATACCGTATGGCCGTCGCGGATGAAACGCCGGACCACAGCCCGGC
>CALEYM010000295.1 GCA_937926185.1 uncultured Bacteroidota bacterium
TTAAAAAATTTAACAATTGCTCTAAAAAGATTTTATTCAAAATCATCCAATTCTTCCTCGACACGGGAAATTGCCTCCACCGGCGCTTCGTTCCACCGGTACATCCGGCACCAGGGGCAATCGTCTTTCCCGCAGCCGGGGCTGAAACGGGCATCGCGGATGTTGGCCCAGGTTTCACGGATGAGGTTTTCCACAAATTGCAGGTCTTCGCCGCTGAAACTGACTTCGGTAATGGGGGAGGCGCCGCGTTTGTCGGGCTCCAGCCAGGAGATGGCGGTTTTGCTCACGGGTTCGGGATAGATGTTGGCCTTTTCGAGCAGGATTTTATAAAATGCCAGCTGACGCCAGTAGTCGCCGCCGTAGGGTTGCTTGTCGTCGGGCGGGGCGGTTTTGTTGGGGGCGGGGGCGCCGGTTTTGTAATCCACGATGCGCAGCGTACCGTTGTCGAGCCATTCGATTTTGTCGAGCACCCCGGCGATGGGCACGCCGTCGAGTTCGACGCGGTCGACGCGGCGCTCTACGATGGCGCGTTTGCGCCAGTAAGGCACTTGCTCCACATGAATCCGGCGCAGGTAGTCTTTGCCGAGCGCCAGGCGTTGCGTGTAGTTATGTTCCGAAAAATAACCGCGTTGCCGTTCCATTTCGCCGGCAAACATCCGGACGAGCGTTTCTACCGGCGGGAAGCGCAGTTTTTTATCGCTTTTCATTTTCAGCAAAAACTGCTGCAAGGCGCCGTGCATGGCCACGCCGAACGCCGCGGCTTCGCTCATGGCGCCGGGTATTTTCAGAAAATCTTCATAGTAAAACGCCAGCGGGCAACGCAGGTAGCGGTTCAGGGCGGTGACGCTGAGCGTGAAGTTGCGCAGCAGGGCCTCGTAAACGACTGGTTCGGGAAGGGTAACCACCGGTGGGTCGGGTTCGAGCAGGAGCAGGGTCTGGGTTTCGAGCAGGGCGGCCTGCGGGATGACCATTGTGTCGCGGGGCAGGCCTGTTTCTTCCACGAACATGGACTGTACCATCGGTTTGCCGTCGTCGCCGGTACTGGCAAAACTGATGACGAGCTGTTGTTTGGCGCGGGTCATGGCCACGTAGAAGAGCCGGCGCCGGGCTTCGAGGGCGTCTTCTTCGCCGGAAAGGGTCAGGGTGGGGGGGAGCGCAAAACGGCCCCGCCCGCCGCCGGTGTTTTTCTCCCAGGCGTCGGCCACGCAGTCGAACATAAAAACGTGCTGAAATTCCAGTCCTTTGGCGCCATGTGCCGTCAGAAGTTGTACGCCGGGGCCCGATTCGACGGGTTGCTGTAAAGGGAGCGGGAGTTTGTTGTCGTCCATACTGTCGAGCAGATCGAGCAACCGGGCAAGGGTGGTGCGGGGATGGCGGTTGACTTCGTTTTGCACGAAGTCATGTAAGGTATAAAGGGCTTGGAGGCGCTGGATCTTGTCAGCCTGTGCGAGCGTCCAGGTCAGCAGGCCGGTTTGCGCAAAGAGCCGTTCGAAGAGTTGGGGGAGGGGCAGGTTGTGTACCGCGGCAATCCATTGATCGAGGTATTTTGATAAGGCATCAAACGCGGCGGGGTTTGTCAATCCCGGTGTTTGCAGGTATGCGGAAGCAGTAATAAAAGTTCGAAGTTCGATCCCGGGGTCTCGGGATGAAGTTCGACGGGAGGCTTGCGGGGCGTCGTATAGCTGGGCTGTATGCTCCTGCTGACCGCTGGTTTGTTTTGTTTGGGCGGCCACGGCCATCCGGGCCAGATCGCCGGGAGGCAGGCCGAAAAAGGCGGCATGAAGCAGGCGGAACAGGCGGTGTTCGCCGGAGTAGGGCCGTACGGATTCTTCGTGCAGGTAGCGCAGCAGTTCGCGGAATTGTTGCACCGCGGGCAGGTCGAGGGCGTTTACGGGGCGTTTGGTTTGGTAAGGGATGCGTTTTTTTCCCAGCAGCGCCGCCAGTTTCACGGCTTGCCGGTGCCGGGCATAAATAACGGCGATCTGCTCCGGCGCCACGCCGTCGTTCACCAGTTGTTCAATTTGCCCCACTACATCCGTCAACTCCTGCAGGCGGTTCTCGTACACCCATAGTTCCGGCGCGCCGGTCGCCGTACTGACGGCGGCACGCAGTTTTTTTTCAATCGGCTCTTCCAGTTGCCGTACGGCGCGTATTTCGTTGTGTGCGATCACCTTTCCGGCCGAGTCGAGTATATCCTGCGTGGAACGGTAATTTTCTTCCAGCACCACGGTTTCCAATGCTGGCCGGTATTGCCCGTGAAAGCGGCGCAGGTTTTCGAGCCGGGCGCCCTGGAACTCAAAAATGCTCTGGTCGTCGTCGCCCACCACGAATACGTTGGGCGCTTCCCAGAAATGCAGGAGCAGTTGCAGCAGGCGGAACTGGGCGCCGTTGGTGTCCTGGAATTCGTCGACCTGCACGTAGAGGAAACGTTCCTGGTAAGTGCGCAGCAGGGCCTCGTTCCGTTCAAACTCGCGCAGCACCCACAGGATCATGTCCTCGTATTCGTAGCGACCGGCGCGTTCCATGGCCGCGAGGTATTTGGGATATAGGTCGGCGGCGGCTTTCAGGCGACCCAGGCGGTCGGTGATGTCTTCTATCTGAGCGGTTTTAGGGTCGCCTTTGCGGGCGTGTTTGGTGTTTCTTTGGTAAATAAAATCGGGATTGGTTGGCAAGCTTTCGATGAACTCATTGGCTTTTTTGATCACAAAGCCTGGCGCCCAACCTTCTTTTTTCATATTGGCGAACAGGTCGCGCAGGTGGTTTTCGTACTGGTAAATGTCTTTTTTGCCTTCGCGCAGCGGGTGTTCGGGCGGGAGTTGGGCCAGCAGGCGGCGTACGATCTCAATGCGTTCCAGGTCGGTGACCGGTTCGAGGCGGCCCTTGCCGAACAGTTCCATGTTCTCCTGGATCACGCGGTTGCAAAACCCGTGAAAAGTGCTGATGACCACGCGGTGGGCGTCGGGGCCGATCATGCCGAGCAGGCGCTCGCGCATGGCCGTGACGCCGGCGTCGGTGAAGGTGAGGCAAAGGATGTTTTGCGGGCGGGCGTCGGTTTCGAGCAGGATCTTTCCGATGCGGGCAGCGAGGATGTGGGTTTTGCCCGTGCCCGGCCCGGCCACTACCAGCACGGGGCCTTCCACCTGCTCCACCGCGCGGCGTTGAGCCGGGTTGAGGCGGTCGAGGAGGGCGCTAAAGGAGTCGTTGCGTTGCTGGAGGGTGGACATGGGTTGGGTCGGATGAAAATGTGTTGTGTAAATGTCAACTACCAACCGGATTTGCCCTGCATTTCCACAAGTTAATTTAACTTAGCCATGCGATTTTGTCATTTAATATGATTTTTAATGCTTATATCGCGCGGAATGTTGGTACATTTGCCTGTATTCCGCACGATATAAACATTAGCCATGCCACAGATTTTTATCGGACGAAAAAAAGAAGTAGAAATCCTTCATAAAGCCCTGTATTCAGAGGAGCCTGAAATGGTGGCCGTCATTGGTCGCCGGCGAGTGGGAAAAACATTTTTGGTGCGTACCGCATTTGGCGAACAACTGGATTTTGAGATTACCGGAACTCAAAATGCTTCGACGCGTGAACAGTTGAGAAATTTTGCCATTCGGATACGGGAGTTTTTTGGCGAAAAAACCCTGTCTGGTACGCCCGCTAACTGGATGGATGCCTTTGAAATATTAATGAGGCAACTCGACCGCAAACAAAAAACCGGAAAGTTGGTCGTTTTTTTTGACGAACTGCCCTGGCTTGCCAGCCGTCGGTCAGGATTTCTGAACGCGCTTGGTTTTTTTTGGAACAGTTGGGCTACCCGCCGGCATATCGTTGTTGTGATCTGTGGATCGGCGGCAGCATGGATGATCCAAAAAGTGGTATACCACAAAGGCGGCCTGCACAACCGCATTACCAAACGGGTAGACCTCCAACCCTTCAATTTGAATGAAGCAGAGGCTTTTTTGCAATCGCGCGGCACATTATTCGATCGTTACCATTTACTTTTAATGTATATGGCAATGGGTGGCATTCCGCATTATCTGAAAGAAATTGAAGCCGGAAAAAGCACGGCTCAAAACATCGACGCGATTTGTTTTTCAACATCGGGGCTTTTGCGGGATGAGTTTTCAAAACTTTACCCGGCTCTTTTCGAACATGCCGATAACCATATTGCCGTTATCCGTGCATTGGCGCAAAAGTGGCAGGGTATGAATCGCACAGAAATTGTAGCCGCTACTCAAATACCCGATGGCGGAGGCCTTACCGACGTGCTCGCGGAGTTGACCGGTTCGGGATTTGTCAGTGCTTATTATCCCTTTGGAAAAAAGAAAAAAGACATGCTTTACCGGCTTACCGATGAATACTCGCTTTTTTACCTGAAATTCATCGAGACTAACCGGACGCCGGGAAAGAGCGTGTGGATGTCGCTCAGCCAAACTCAGGAGTTCAAAAGTTGGAGTGGCTACGCATTTGAAAGCCTTTGCATCAAACATCTGCCACAAATCGAGAAAGCGATGAGCATTGGCGGCGTATTCTCAGAAGCTTCCGGATTCATACACCGGGGCACCGCCGATTTTCCGGGGCTGCAAATTGACCTCGTGCTCGACCGTAAAGATCATGTGATCAATCTTTTCGAGATGAAATTTTATCACGAGTCCTGGCTGCTTTCCAAGGCCGATGCCGCTGGATTCCGGGATCGGGTCGCGCTGTTTAAACGATTGTCAAAAACCAACAAACAAGTGTTCCTCACAGTGGTCACTCCGTTTGGTATCCGCAAAAACGAGCACAGCCTGGGGATAGTAGACAGCGAGGTGACGATGGACGATCTGTTTGCCCCGCTTTGATAAATATACCTTGTATCGCTAAGTTTTGAGCATCGTAATTTCTAAACCTTTCTAAACCTTTCTAAACCTTTCTAAACCTTTCTAAACCTTTCT
>CALEYM010000296.1 GCA_937926185.1 uncultured Bacteroidota bacterium
CGGGTATGTTTTTGAAGTCTTCTTTTTGGCTAAATGCAAGGGTGGTTGTGAACATAAGCAGGAACAATACTGATTTTTGCATGATTCTGAATCTTTAAATGTTAACAGATAAAGCAAAAAGGCCGTTATTGACGTCCTCGCCAACAAAATTGAAAGAACAATGCGGTCTTAAAACCTGGCTTGCAAACCGATACCGACGCTTTGGTTGGACGAACAGGTTAATCCAACACGTACGGAGCTTGGAACTGAAGAAGTATCATATTTAGGGTTTACATAGACTGTTTTGTACTTTTTCCTGCCCGACCCAATGGCCACTCCAATGAGTGCGGAAGCGGCGGTGAGTCCAACCACAACAGGCAGGACTTTGGAATTGTCGACCTCAACTTCGCTGCGGGTGGTAGCCTGCATCACGCCAAGCAAACTTCCAAGCAATCCGGCGCCGCCCATAACCAATGCCCATTTTCCCGCCTCTGTGCCGGTTTGCTGCTCGATGCGGATCACGTTGTCATTGGCAATGCCGCGGGACTGGCCGGACTCCGCTATTTCGTAATCGTATTTTTCCGCGCCTGAGACAAGACTGACAAACTTTATTTTTTGTCCGTCGTCGGTGAGTATCCGGCCCTTATTCACCGTGGCGGGTTTTTCACTATTTTGGGCGTTGACGAGTGTAATCAGGGTCGTGAGAGAGACGAACAAACACAAAATGCGATTCATGATTTTCAAATTTTAATGGTGATGAAAATTTGTTTGTTTCAAAATCGCGCCTCCTCAAGTAAGGTAAACCTCCGTTTAGAATATTTTTCAGAAGTTTGGGTGAAGTAAAATTAAATTATACGGTTAGGGGTTTTCCCAGTATTTAAACCTAATTTAGCTTATTCAAAAAAACTCCACTGCTCCCGGTTTACCATTTAAAACAATCCGCGATATATGTCCGGCGATCCGAAAAATACCAATGCCAAACAGTCGTGCACAGATGAAGAAGCCCTTCACTGGCTACTCGACGGCGCGCCCGAATTGGAGAGCAAAGCCATAGCATGTTTGTACCGGCGGCTTTTGGAAAAGGTGCGTGCCTGGGTTATCGCCCGCGGCGGCTCCGGCGACGATGCCCATGATGCCCTGACCGATGCATTGGTTGCTTTTATCATGGTGTTCCGCGACGGTAAATACCGGGAGGAAGGCAAGCTGGATAACTTTGTTTTCCGTATTGCCCAGTATAAGTTCTACGATGAATGCCGGCGTCGCGGCAAAGGCGGCGATTTATCCATAGAGGAAATTTTTCCCGGCGGAATTCCGCCTGAACTCGTCGAAGACTTACTGGAGGACGCCGATAATGAGTCGGAAAGGGAATTGCAAGAGCTCCGGTTGGAGCAATGTCTCGATCAAACCGGGGAGCGATGTAAAGAGCGGCTTATTCGCTTCTGGGTGTTGGGCCAAAGCCACGAAGAAATCGCCGCGGCCATGGGTGACTCCGGCCCCGACGTGTCGAAAACCATGAAAGCCAAATGCCAGCGCAAACTGGAAACGTGTATGCAAAATGAAAAACCCGGAAAAACCTGACTTTTTGTTATTAGAAATTATCCGATGGAACATACAGACGATCAACAAATAGAAGCATATCTGCGGAACAAAATGACGCCGGAGGAGCGGCAACGTTTCGAAGATGCCCTCGCTGCCGACCCGGAACTGCGGCGGCGCACCGACGAACTGCGCCGCCTGGCCGGGAGCGTCCGGCAAATGGCCCGTGCCGACACCCGGCGCAGGGTGGAAGCGGTGCGGGATAAGATCAGGGGGGAGGAAGAGGAGTCGCCGCCGCCGGGAAAGTCCGGATATTGGCACTGGCTGGTTGTGGGTTTGGTGATGGCCGGGCTGTTATGGCTCGGCTACCGGTATTTTTACCCGCCGGAGATGGAGCAAGAGGACAAAGAGCCGACCATGGAAACCCGGGAAGCGCCGCTCCAACCACCTGCCGGCCCCGTGGCGCAAACCCCGGATACCCCTCCGGAAACGCCTGCCGACGCACTGGGACAAAGTGCCGTGGAGCCGTTTTCCTCGGATAATGTTCCGGTGCTGGATAGCCGGGGAAAATCGACCGGACGCACTATCCGGGTAGATCAATACCGCGATTCGGTGCGATTGTATATTTTGAAGGGCAATGTGCTGGAGTTGTATATACCGCCAGGGAAGGAACTGCCCCGCCCCATAGTATTAATTGACCGTGGCAGCCGGCTGTATCTCCGTTTGTCCGGCGGCAGCGAAGTGCAATTAAACGCCACGGGCGAGGCCCTGCCTTTCTAATCCGTATCACCGCTAACAACCAACTTTATGAAAACACTTATTTTTGTCTTTATGGTTGCGGGGCTGGTGTTTGCCCGGCCGGTAAGCGCCCAGGAACTTACCGAAGGCGGCCTGGAAGAAACCGATCAACATTACACGGCGACCGGGGAGGTAGATACGATTGGCTGGCGCGCGGGAGGAGATATCCCTCCGCCAAACCGTTTCTTTTTTCGGGATGGCATCGACATCCCGGTTTTCCATCAGTTCAAATTACCGGCCTGCGTGGGCTATGCCATCGCTTCGGCGGTAGCCATGCGGCTGAACTGGTTTTGCCGCAACCGTTGCGGCTGCCGCCAGAAACTGTCGCCCTTTTCGGCATCCTATATTTTCAATCAAATTTACCGCGACGGCGCCAAGGGCATCTCCCTGGCCGCGGGCCTGGATACGCTTTGGGCGCAGGGGATATGTCCCGAACATATCTTCCCAAACGATCCGCGTTCGGCCGTCAGAAGGCCCTCTCCGGCAGACCGGCAGGCTGCCGGGGCGTATCGCTGCTGGCAACAAAAGGAGCGTATCTTTTTTCTGCCCGACGAAATGCCCGACGCGCCAAAACGCAAAGCCCTGATGCTCGATCTGCTGCGCGGACATCTGTCAAAAGGCTTGCCGGTGATTGCCGGCCTGCGCTGTCCGCCCGATTTTTTCAAGTTTCAGGGCGGGAAATATACGGCCCAAAACCTGCCGGAAAAAGCCAACCATGCCGTCGTCGTCACGGGTTACGACAACGACAAACGGGAAATAGAAATCCTCAATTCATTCGGCGAAAGGTGGGGCGCCGGCGGGTTCGCGCGCATCGGTTTCGACGACTTCTGCGAGATGGCGCGCTACGGATATGTGATCCGCGTGGAAGGAGGGGTGGGCAAATATTGTTTCGACGGCGATAAAAAATGACCGGGGGTCGGCAAAATTGGGTGGGTTGGATAATGGTATAGTAACAGTTGACTAATAACCAAATTTTAAACCATGCATCACTTGAAAACACTGGCCGTGGCGGTTATCCTATTGCTGTTCAGTCTGGCATCGGGGACCCAAAACCCGGCTGACAGCTGTGCCGCTCTGCTGCGCCGATTGGAAGATATGGGTAAAAAACAAAATCTGACCGGCATGGTACTGCTGGCCATGAAAGCGGAATCCGTATGTCAGAAAGAATTTGGAGCAAAAAGCCTGCAATATGCGGAGGCTGTTTCCATGCGGGGTTTTGCCTATGTCGGCACGGGCCGGTATAAAGAGGCGCTCACGTTATTTTTGAAAGAACGCACGTTGCGCCTTGCCGTGCAATCGCCCCGGGACAACGACGTTTACGGTATCCTCCAAAGCAACCTGGCCCAGGCTTACATGCATCTCGGCATATTTGACTCTGCCGGCATACACAACGACTCTGCGTTGGTCATTGCCCTTAAGGTATTCGGCCCCTCAAACAGCTCTTATGCACACCGGCTGGTAACAAAAGGAATTATTTTTTATAAACGAAGCGACGCAAGGCTCGACAGTGCTGAATTGTACTGCCGCAAAGGCTTGCAAATATTGCGCAATAGCGGGGACTCCTCGTTTTTTTTCATGAACAATGCCTTGAACACGCTTGGCATGGTATTGAAGGATCAGGGCCGATACGAGGAATCCATATTGTTGTTCGACGAGGCCTGGCGGCGGGCCAGGGCCGAATATGGAGAAACCCACTTTATCACGGCTATCCTTCTGGGTAATAAATCGGTGGCAGTTTTTGAAAACGGACAGTACTTCGAGGCAGAGCTGCCAATGGAGCAAGTCGTCCGGGATTTTGAACGGGCAAACTTTACTGTGCACCCGATTTACTGGAAGTTGCTAACCAACTTGTCGACGGCCAAGTCAATATTGGGAAAATACGACGAGGCATTATCCTTGCAAGAAAAGGCGGTTCGTATTCCGCCCGGGGTCAGTGCGGTCGATTCCGCAGAATTTTATTCTGCAATGGCAACCGTTCATATTCACACCGGAAGGGAGGGAAAGGCCGTGGATCTGCTCCGGAAATCCATTAAAATGTTTGAAAAAGCAGAAAAGAAAAACAATCTGCATTACCTCCAGGCTTTGTCAAACCTAGAGGTGGTCTATAACGAACTGGGTAATTATGAGGAAGCAGCCGCACTAATGGATAGGACCGCGGAAATTGCCCGGAAACTTTGGCAACATCCCAACCAGCAATACGCCATACACCTGCATAATATCGCCAATAACTATTTCGACCTTGGAGAGTACGAAAAGGCGGAAAAGTTTCTGGCAGAAGCCCTGGAAATGGCCCGGGGCGCTAAATCGGCAAATCCTGTACTGGCACAAATTTATGCTACGTCAGCTTACTTCAGGCAGAAAGCCGGCCAATACAAAACGGCAAGAAAACTATGTAAAAAAAGCCGCCGTATTTTTGAAAAAAATGCCGAACCGGAAAACATCGGTTATTGCAAACTGCTGGTTTCAACAGCGGTTCTGCAACATAAAACCGGGCATCCCCAAAAAGCGGCAAAGTTGTTCAAGCGGGCCATGTCTTTGCTGGAAACGGGGGGGAATGAAAATACGGAAGCTTATTACAACTGCCTGATAGAGTTCGCCAAATTTCAAATGAACCGCCATAAAAACGGCGAAGCTTTTGCGCTTTTAGAATACGCGCATCGAAAACTGCTCGATCGCATCGATGCCAATTTTACCTTTCTTTCTGAAAATGGCAAAGAACGTTTCCTGCAAAAAAACGAAGATCATCTTCAGATTTTCCCGCGCTTTGCCGCACAAAATCCGCTTCGGATAAAACAATCTGCCGGACTTGCTTACGACAACGAACTCGCGGTAAAAGGCCTTTTACTGAATTCCGTTCACGCGGTAGCCGCTTCCATTTTCGCTTCCGGCGATTCAACGCTGATCCGGCAGTTTCAAACCTGGAAAACGAACAGGCAGTTATTGGCAAAACAATGGAGCCTGCCTGCCGAAGAACGCTTAGTGCAAAAACGCCTGCTCGACAGCCTGCAACGGGTAACGGAAGACGCCGAAGTTGATCTGACGATTCGTTCGGCGGCCTTTCGGGATGCCCGGTCCCGGGCAGGCTGGCAACAGGTGCGCGACAATATGTTTGCAGGTGAAGCCGCGATAGAATTTACCCGTTTCCGCGATCCCGGCAAGTCTGACAGCGTGTACTATGCCGCTATTGTGCTCGTGCCCGGCGCAACCGATCCGGTCTTTGTCCGGCTGTTTGAAGAAAGCCGGCTGGCCACCCACCTGAACGATGCACTGGAGGGGGCGGCCGATTACAAGGAATACGTGGGGATGGCCTACCGGGGACGCGAACAAACCGCCCTTTATCGCCTCATCTGGCAACCCCTGGAACCGCTGCTTGGGCAGACGAAAACCGTTTGGTATGCGCCCACCGGCCTGTTGCACCGCGTAGCCTTTGCCGCCATCGCACCCGAAACCGGTCGCCCGCTGGTAAAAAATTATGATTTGCGGCTGGTAGGCAGCACCCGGGAAGTCGTATTTCGCCGGCCGCTCGAGGGCAATGCCGTCAAAACCGCCCTGCTCATCGGCGGTATAGAATATGCCGCCGATAGTATGTGTTTAGTCCGGGAAGAACAGGAAATACAGAGGGCTCGGCAGCTTGCGCATGATTTCGCCGGAAAACGAGGCGGCTGTGCGCCGGGGCCGGTTCCACCGCTTCCGGGTACCAAAAAGGAAACAGATACGCTGGCCGCCCTTTTGCAAAGACGGATCTTTGTGCGATTGTTGCAGGGCTGCGCCGCCAGGGAAGAGTCGATAAAACGGCTCAGCGATCCGGGGAAAAGCAAATCTTTAATACCAGACCTGGTGCACATCGCCACGCACGGTTTTTTTTGCGGGGATAACCCTTCAATGACTTCAGCACAGGCAAGCTCCCCTGGAAAGGCTCTGCCTCTGACCCGTTGCGGCCTGCTCATGGCCGGCGCACAGCGTATTCGTATGGGCGAAAAACCGTTTGCCGGCATGGAAGACGGGATTCTTTACGCTTCCGAAATAGCCGAGCTCGACCTGGCGGGCATAAAACTCGTGGCGCTTTCTGCCTGCGAAACCGCTTTGGGCGACATCCGCGGCGGCGAAGGCGTATACGGACTGGCACGGGCGTTCCGGTTGGCGGGCGCAGAACACGTCATCATGTCGCTTTGGCAAATTCACGATACCGAAACGGTTCTTTTCATGGAAGCGCTCTATCGCCATTGGCAAGGAGAAGCCGACATCCGCGCGGCTTTTCTGGCCACTCAACGCGAATTACAGGCTGCCGGAAAGGGTGAGGAGATTTGGGGCGCTTTCGTGCTGATTTGAATCACTAAACTTTTTTTCGCCCACTACCGGTTTACCTTTCAGCCCCGCTGAACGATATACGGACAAAGCGCGTACGCAACGCCCTGTTTATTCACCGTAAATCGTTCACGCCATGTCGACAAAAAACATTCAAATTGCCATCCTGGCCATCATCCCGGCATTGTTTATCGTGCCTGCCCGGGCACAAAATACCCCGGCCCCCGAAACCCAAACCGCCGACCTGCACGAACCCGGCGGGGTCTGGGGCGGCGGTTTTTCCTTCGGCGACGGGCTGCTGCTGACCCTGCGCCACGCCCGGAGCGAAAAAATGACCTTCCAGTTCAGTACCGGCCTGGGCGCTACCTCGGCGCCCTCAACCGATGATTTCACCGGCGCCGAAAACCCCGGCGGCGTTGCCCCCGGTTTTGTGCTGGAGGGCGGCGCCAATTTCTACGGCAAACGTTTTCTGAAGCCTGGAAAACAGAAGATCAAAGTGCACGGACTGGCCGTACGCATCGGCCACCTGTTCGGCGATTTTTCCACCACGCAGATCACCGCCGCCTGGACGCAGGAAATATTCCGGCAAAAAAGTCCGCGCCATTCGTTCAACTTCGAACTGGGCCTGAAGGGCCTGATCTCGCACTGGGCGCCCGATCCCGACTACAGCGATCCGCTCCCGGTGCTGCCGTTCGTGCGTTTCCACTGGCACTGGTACGGGAAAAAAGGCATCGCGCCCGCCGCGGGTGACAATCCATCCGAACGTGCGCCGGAGCCCCGCATAGCCTTTGAAGCGCCTGTAAAAAAGGGCAGCATTATGGTGGGTACCGCCACGGGTCTGAACGGCAGCATTGCCTCCAACGCGGGTGGCCGCAACAGCGCCGGACTCTCCTTTTCCTCGGTGGATGGTGAAAAAACAACGGCATTCAACCTTGGCCCTGCCGGCGGCTATTTTTTCATGGACGGGTTGCTGGCGGGTGTCAGTGTGGGCCTATCTTCCTCCACTTCCAAAAATGAGCAACGGAAACAATCATCCTCGGCCCTCGTCTTTGGCCCTTTCCTGCGCTATTACGGTAATATTCCGGCCATGCGTCAGCTGAAATGGACGGCGGAAGCCGCGATTGCTTTCGGCTCCAACAAAACCAAAACCAAAGCAGGCTCCAATAAATATGAAAACAAAGACGGCCTTTTCTCCGTGAGTCTCGGCCCCGGCGTGGCCTGGTTCCTCAACAACCGCGTGTCGGTGGAGGCGCAACTGGCCTACGAACGCCTGTCGGTGAAAGACAAAGAAACCAGGATAGAAAACTCGATGGGCAGGGTGGGGCTGCGCGTGGGGTTGGGGGTGTTTTTATAAATGTGTATCTGAAAAAAACCTTGTCTCAACTTTCATAAAACATGCGGCTAATGAGACCATTTATTCAATTCAACCGATACTATTCTAAATTGCCCCTTTTGATCCTGTTTTTATTTTTGTTTAACTATAAATCTCTGGCCCAAAACCCGCCGCGTTGCCTGCCCGAATTATTGCATTTACAGATGAGCGGCGCCGGTGGCGGTAATAAATCAGGCGACCCATATTACAACGAGCAATTAACCTACCACACGAACGGTTCGTTCGATATTGTTGCCCGTGATCCTGTCCTGACTGCCGACGGTTTCTGGACCTGGCGGCTGGACAGCCTGCACGGCATGTTCTGGTTCAGCGCGGATGCCTCCCGTGTCATTAGCAATTTCACCCAAACCGCGCATTGGGATATGAACATTATTGAGATCACGGTCTCCAATCCCTTTGGTTTAGGCTGGGTTAAATACAATCCGCTTACCGGGGAAATCGACTCGCTCCGGGCAACCTGGGGTAGCCTGAGCGGCACTTCTACCGATTTGGACGGCGTGCGCTGGTCGGCGCGGGGAGGCGGACGTTTTGTGCCGTTGGTCAATCTGCCTTCGCCCTGGGCGAATCTGGAAGGGCTTTTCCCGGTGGATGGCGATTTGGAGTTGCCGGGGGATACGGAACCGCCGAAGGCGATTTGCGATAATCACATCGTATGGCTCGATGCAAATGGCAATGCCGAAATTACGGCGGCTGATATAGGAGCCCAAAGCACGGACAATTGTGCCATCGCAGATATTTGGGTGGTTCCAACGCACTTCGATTGCGCCGATGCGGGCGCCTGGAAAAAAGTGTACCTTACAGTAACGGATTCGGCAGGCAACAGCAGTGCCTGTGATGCCTACGTACAGGTGCTCGACACCGTACGGCCGGAGATTAATTGTCCGGATATTACGGTGACACTGGACGCCTCCGGCACAGTTGTACTGGATGAAACCAATATCATTGTAAATGGCATGGATGCTTGCGGCCCCGTTTCATTTTATGATGTTGAGCCGGCAACGCTTGGCTGTGCCGATGTCGGATATAAATGGGTGAGCGTTTGGGCCGCGGACCCATCCTTTAACCTGACCCATTGCTGGGTTTGGACGACTGTAAAAAGCGAAGCAGTTCCGGAACTCGAATTCACTGCGCATAGTCGCTTTTTTGACCCGAAGGCATTCATAAAATGTACGCCAGGAACCGACGTGTCTGACAAATTCGTAAAAATATGCGCCGACGGCTCTACCCGTGCATCCCGGGTTGCGCTCCGCGGTTGCCCCGACCTGGAAAATCTCAAGGTCAGGGTTAAAGAAGATCCGGAAGAGAAAAATACCGGCGTTTACGGGCGATTTGTTCCGGAAGCCAATTCCGGCATCAGCGAGCGATTTTTTTGGTACGAACACCCTGAATGTTGGGAGGGGGCAGATAACAACGCCAATTCAAGTTTCAAACAATTGCATTTTGAGGTGATCGATGCCGATGGCGGAAGCCCGCTAATAGAACTTCCTGTGCGCTTGTTTCGCGCGCCCGTGCTCATGGTACATGGCGTTTGGGCGGATGGAGCCGGTACGTTTGGCGCCATGCAAACGGCTTTGTCGCAAGGCCAAAACCAACTACCCTCGTTTTATCCCGGCCCTCTGACTAAAGTGGTGGATTACAAGGCGACAAACGCGGCCGCCTTTTCTGAAAACAAGTATGTCGTGTTAACCTGGCTGCGGAATTTCCTCTTTGAACTGACCTATCAGGAGGGATTCTCAGTCGGCAGGGTCGCCGCGGTGGGGCATAGCATGGGTGGATTGCTCAGTCGGATTTTTCTGCAAAGCAATGATTATCAGAACGACTTTATAAAATTGATTACTGTGAATACCCCACATTCGGGCACCCAGACCGCTAATTGGCTGATGAGTCATTACGGGCCGGTGCGGAAGG
>CALEYM010000297.1 GCA_937926185.1 uncultured Bacteroidota bacterium
ATTTAAGGTCTTTTTGGGCGACGCGCAGGGCTTGCTGGTATTTTTTCAGGTTGATTTCCTGTACTTCGGGCACGAAGGTAAAGGAGTTTAATCCTTTAACACAATCCTGGGTGCCGTTATTGAGTAACAGGCCGTCTTTTGTTTTGAGCGACCAGGTGGCCTTTCCGACGTTGTCGGCGTAAAAGGTCACGGGAATATCGGGATCGCGGAGTTCGCGCCAGGGTTGTTTTTTACCCCAGTTTTTGGCAAATTTCCGCTTCGGCAAATCGAACAGGTGGATAGCCTGGGCCAACACCTCCGCCGTGAGTTGCTGCAAGGGAGCGATGTTGACCTTGTACATGGAGCGCCCGTGCGTACCGATGACGAGGTCCTTAGCTTTGGCCTGAACGACCAGGTCATGTACGGGGGTGGCCGGGAACCCGCCGTCGAGCGCCTGGAACGTTTGGCCGCGGTCGAGCGAGATATAAACGCCGTGGTCGGTGCCTACGTATAGCAGATCGGGGTTGACGGGGTCTTCGCGCACCACGTTTATGGGTTCGGCGGGCAGGTCGGGGCCGAGGCGGCGCCATTTTTTGCCGTAGTCTTCCGAAACGTAGAGATAAGGGGTAAAATCGTCGTTTCGGTAACCGTTCAGGCCGACATACACCCGGCTTTTTGCGTGGGCCGAGGCGATTACGCGGGAAACCCACAGGTTGCGCGGCAACGAGTCGGAAATGCGCGTCCAGGTATCGCCGCCGTCGCGGCTGACGTGTACCAGGCCGTCGTCGGAGCCGGTGTAGAGCAGGCCGAATTTGAGCGGGCTTTCGTGGATGCTGCTGAGGGTGCCGTAGGGTACGTTGCCGGTTTTGCCGCCGTTGGTGAGGTCGCCGGAAATGGCTTCCCAGTCGTCGCCCTGATTGAAGGAGCGGTACAGGCGGTGGGCGCCGAGGTAGAGTACGTCCCGCTGATGGGTGCTGAGCCAGATGGGGGTTTGCCAGTTGAAACGCGGGGGTCGTTCGCCGAGTTCGTGGCGGGGAGTGATGCGGCTGCGTTTGCCGGTTTTGCGGTTGATGCGGAAATAGTTGCCGAACTGGAAGCCGGTGTAAATAGTGGCGTTGTCGCGGGTGTCCACGGCAATTTGCATGCCGTCGCCGCCGAGCAGGCTTTCATAAGGGTACCGGCCCGTGATGTGCCACCGGTCGGAGGCTTTGTAAGTGGAGGGGCCCACCCAAACGCCGTTGTCCTGGGCGCCGCCGTACACGTTGTAGGGCTCGGCCTCGTCTGCATTGATGGCGTAGAACTGCCCGACAGGCGGATTGTTGCAGGCTATCCAGGAGGCGCCGTCGTCCCAGGAAATGTTCAGGGCGCCGTCGTTGCCGTTGATGAGGTGGCCGGGGCGGTTGGGGTTGAGCCAGAGGGCGTGGTGATCCACGTGCACGTTGTCGCCGTTGATTTCTTTCCAGGTTTTGCCGCCGTCGTCGCTTTTGACGATGTAAAAGCCGAGCAAATAGACCTTGTCTGGGTTGTCGGGCAGGCAGCGCACGTTGGAGAAATAGTAGCCGTAGGTAAAGTTGATGCCGTCGAGGGGTTCGGCGTGCGCGCGGCTCCAGGTACGGCCGCCGTCGGCGCTGCGGTACACTTCGGCGCCGGTATAGTCGACGTCAAAGAGTTTGGCATTGGCGTCTTCGAGGTATTCCACGAGGGTTTGGGGCGTGATTTTGCCCTTTGCGACCTCGTCTTTTGTTTTTTTCGCGTTGTATTTTTCCGGGAAGTCATTGTCTTTCAGGAAATTATCCAATTGATCATCTGGTATTTTGGCGAAGGCGGCGGGCGTCATGTCGCGCAACTGGTTTTTGGTGAGCACATCCGGGTCGGGTTTTTCCTTTTCTGCTTTGGGGTTTTGGTTGTCGAGGCTGGCGTACAGCACGGTCTGGCCGTCTTTTGCGCCGGCGCAGAGGCCGATGCGGCCCACGTTGGGTCCGGTGGGGAAACCGCTTTCGGGCGTGCTCAGCTTGCCCCAGGTGGCGCCGCCGTCGGCGCTTTTCCAGATACCCGAACCTTCGCCGGCGCCGCTGAAGTTCCAGGCCTGGCGTTCGCGTTGCCAGGTGGCGGCGTACAGGGTGTTGGGCGCCGCGGGATCGAGGCACAAGTCGACCGCGCCGCTGGTGTTGCTGACGAAGAGGGTCCGTTTCCAGGAGCGTCCGCCGTCGGTGCTGCGGTACACGCCGCGCTCGGCATTGGGCGAGTAGAGATGGCCCAACACGGCCACCCAGATCACTTCCGGGTCCGCGGGATGCAGCACGATGCGCCCGATGTGGTGGCTTTCGGGCAGGCCGCGGTGTTCCCAGGTTTTGCCGCCGTCGGCGCTGCGGTAGATGCCGGTGCCGGCATAAGAGGAACGGCTGCTGTTCGACTCGCCGGTGCCCACCCACACGACGCCACGCTGCCAGTCGACGGCAATATCGCCGATGGTCATGGAGGCTTCCCGGTCGAACACCGGCCTGAAGGTGGTGCCGTTGTTTTCGCTGTACCACAAGCCGCCGGAAGCGTAGGCCACGTATATTTTCGTGGGATCGTCGGGATTGGCCTCTACATCCACCACGCGGCAGGAGAACACCGATGGGCCGATGCTTTCGGGTTTCAAACTACCCAGTAAGGTGTTTTTTTTCAGGGTTTTATGTTGTTCGAAGCCTTGCAGGCGGGCGTCGGCGGGGGTGGGTTTTTGAGCAGTGAGCAGCAGGCAGTGGGCAGTGAGTAGCAGGCAGCAGGCAGCAGGCAGTGAGCAGTGGGCGGTGAGCAGCAAACGACGGAAAAATGGCAATGGCATGACAAAGGAAATTTTGAAGGGGGGAAGGTACGGAATGTGACGGGAAAGCGCAGGGGCACCGGAAGCGATTTGTTTCAGGTAAATTTTTTTAAAAACATTGGCAGGAAGGGGTGGGATAAAGTGAAAAGCCTGCCGGGTGATTTGGATATTTGAAAAAACGAAGTACGTTTGGGCAACCAACAAAATAACCGTTTAATATTACCAGCAAATTCAGAAATGACAGAATATGGGAAAACTAATTATTGAGCTGATCATTCAAATAGTAGTAATTAGTCCCTTCATAATTATATCGTACAACAGGCATGATAATAAATGGATTTACCTTTTACTGTTTGTGTTATACTATTTTTTTTATACGAGCT
>CALEYM010000298.1 GCA_937926185.1 uncultured Bacteroidota bacterium
CGCTAAAATTTTCCCGCCGTAGATTATTCTAATTCACCACGGAGGCACGGAGGCACGGAGAATAAAACTCCGTGCCTCCGTGCCTCCGTGGTGAAAAATTTGCCGCGGCTTTCTAGCAAAAGACTTTTGACACAACCCCACACAAAGGCCGGTCTGGTAATTCAACGCACCACCACTTTCCGCGCGCCGCTTCCCAACACATTATCGGCAATCACCGAATAAATGCCTTCCGGTAAATCCGCCACATCCAGCAGAGCGGTTAGTTGGCCCCCGGCGAGATGAACATCGCGCAGTTGGCGCCCCGACATATCGAAAAGCCGGATGCGCGTATCGGCCTGCAATGGCTCGCCGAACGCGATCCGCACGGTTTCCGTGGCCGGATTGGGCGCCAGCAGAAATCCCAAAGCGCGGGATTGTTCGCCGGCGCCGACGGGGAAGGGTTGTATGGTAAAACAATCCACGATCAGGCCGCCTTCGCCGTCCGTTACCGTGAAGCAGAATTGGTCCGGACCGGCGCCCGTGCCGTAATCGAAATATCGCAGGCCGCCACTGTTTAACGCCTCCTGGCTGAATTGCGCGCCGGGTTGCAGCGCATTTCCGCCCCAGTTCAGCTGAAGCTCACCTTGACCCGGCTTTGTCATCAGTGTATAGATCAGCTCGTCGTCGGAATTGTTGGCGTCGGTAGAAAGCAGCAGATCCGTCGTCACCACTTTATTGTTGCCCGGTTCAACGAACAGGGTGTTGTTATTGACCAGCACAGGCGGGTTCAAGGTCGTGTTGGCGCACAACTCGAGGGAGAAAGCGGTGATCTGGCCGCCGGAGCCCGGCGAGTCGTCTTTCACCCGCAATATCCATTCACCCGCCGCGTCTTCGCCGTTGAATTTGCCCAGCGGGTTATCGGGTTTAAAGATCAGACCCAGGTTGGTGGGCGGGCAGGCGAGCCCGGTTGTCGGGCTGGCATCGTCAAAGCCGAAATTAAAATTCCCGCTAAAGCCGCCGCATTTGCCTTTGAACAACTGAACTTCCGTACCCTTCGGACTGATCAGCAGCATTTCGAGTTCTTTAAAAAACGTGTGGCTGCCCTGAATTTTTGCCACGTTGACGTCGCTGACAATACTGCTGCCGCTAAAGGCAATTTTGGATTCCACGGTGGTCGCCTGATTTTGGGTAATATTGATCGGCAGGCCTCCCGCATTTCTTACCGAACAGGTATTTACCACAACCGCAAACGCAAAAGGGCCTGCCCAGGGGCCGGGGCCACACTCGTTTTTCGGACGGACGCGCCAGTAATACACGGTTCCTTTTTCCAGGATAACCGGTATTTTGAACGAGTCCACCAGAACGTTTTGCCGGGAGGCAATCATGACAGCCTGATCGAACGAAGGGTTGGTAGCCAGTTCCACGTCGTAATTATTGGCGTCGGCAACGGTCTGCCAATAAAGGATGGGATTTTCGATTTGCCCGATGGCGCCGTTGGCCGGCGATTGCAGGGCCAATCCGCTGAAATTGTTGGAAACGAGCGTCAGATTGGTCAGTATGCTGAAACCGGTAGAATCGGCTGTGCCGATAATGTCCACGTCGAATACTCCTTCCGGCGTTCCGTCCGGGAAACTAAGCGTCACCGCGGCGTCGGTGCCCGGCAAAACAGGATTGGGGCTGAAGCTGGCAACGGCGCCGGGCGGAAGCCCGTCGGCGGAGAGCGTAATGGGTTTATCGAAGCCCTGCAGGGCTGCGGTGCTCACCGTGGCGGTATAGGCGCCAGGCAGGCAAACCTGTCCCGCCAGTTCGGAAAGGCACATCGAAAACGCCGGCGCCGGCGCTGGCGTTATGTTGAAATTGCCGTTATTGATATCGAAGAATATGTTGCCGACGGATTCCACCAGCAGGCGAGCCTGCGAGCTGGTGACATTGGGCACCAGAACGCAGTATTTGCCGGTATTGGGTACGCCGGAGGCCAGCGTAATGGGGTAATTGTAGCCGCCGTCGGTGCTCAGCCGGATATTCACCGTCTGGCAATTGACCGGCGCTTTATCGGTGTTGGCTACATCCCAGCTGACGATCTGCCAGGAACCGGCGCGCCAGGGGGCGTCCGGATTTGCCACGCTGAACGGGCCCGCGTCGTTGGCCACGGTGACCAACATATCATCCTGGGCAGTATGGCCGCCGGCCGGGTGGTTGTCCCGCACGGTGATCCGGAAGTTCATTTTCCGGCCTACCGATGGCAGTTCCTCCCAGGTGCTGTTTATATTTTGTACAATATCCTGGAAACGGGGGAAATGACGGCGCGGTTGCGTGACGGGGTCGAAGGTGCGAAACAACGGCCCCAGGGTATTCGTGGACACGGGCGGCATGTCGCCGGCATCGGCATCCATTTGTTCCCAGCAGTAGGTCAGGGTGTTTTCATTGCCGTTAGCGTCGTCGGCTTGCGCGGTGAGCACGAAGGGGGTGGATTTTGGAATGACGTAATCGGATCCGGCATTCACCGTGGGCGCGATATTGTCAATGGTCGTTTTTACCGGACAACTGTTTCCGTCGCCGTTTACGATGAAATTCACCATCGCTTCCACATTGACGCCGTGATAATAGTCGTCGCTGAGCGATTGAACGTTGGGCGGGCATATACCGGCATAACTCATAATGGTAGATCCGCTGCCCGGTTCCATAGACGTGCTGCTGGTCCGGTTACATTCGTTGTTTTGGGTGTGAAGCCCGCCAAACTGGTGTCCCATCTCGTGCGCCACGACATCCACGTCGAAAGCGTCGCCAATGGGGAATGCAAAGCAGGAAACGCCCCGCGCCTTACCGAAGATGCTGCAAACGCTGTATATCTCGGCAAGACCGCTTACGGACGGATGGGTGCCGAATACGTGTCCGAGGTCAAAACTGCCGTTACCAACCCTGTCTATACAAACGGTTGGGTTTTGATTGATCATCACGCCCGTATTGCCGTTTTCATAAGGGTCGGTTGCGCCATCCAGAAAGATCAGAGTATCGTTTTTGGCGATCAGTTGCAAGGTTACGGCAAACTCCCGCTCGTATATGCCCGAAATCCGGTTGACGGAGCTGGCAATGGCGGCCTGGGCCAGGGCTTTAGTGCCGCCCTGAAACTGGGCATATTCGCCGGTGCAAGCCACTGCCACGCGGTAGCGGCGCAACTGCCCGTCGGTGCCACTGCGATCCGATACAACCAGCGGGCGGCCGGGCCTCATTTCTTCTGGATCGCCAGCCGCAGGTTCCACGCCGCAACTAAATGCCATTTCCTGCTTAGCCCGCGCATAATCTTTTTTGTAATAAACAATATAGTGATCCATATCGCCGGGTGCGTAAGGATCGATATAGGCCGTGCCCTTGCCGGTCAGGAACATCATGGCGCGGAACCCTTTGGGCGTCCAGTCGCATTTGAGCAGCGCGGACGGGTCGTCGACGCCATAACCTGTGAAACAGCGGATTTCCGGGTAACGGCTTTGCAACTCCGGCGCCATCACCCCGGATTCCAGCAGCCGGAAACGCGCCGCGCCGCCATCCGGGAGTGGCAAACTGACAATGGGCTGGTCACTTCCCCGGTCGCTTACCACGTTTTTGCCCACCACCTGATCCACCAAGCCCTGAATCGCCGTACGGTCGAGTTGGATTGTACGGTAATGCCGGGGCGCGATCCATCTTTCTTTTGCCGATGGAATGTTGTTTTCGGCTATTTCCTGGAAAATAGTTTGAGCGGAAAGTAGGCCGGCGGTAAACAGGCCGGCCAAAACGAATAGTAATTTTTTCATTTATTGTGTGGTATACTTGTATTGCTGAAAGGCGCCGGGCAGTCACAATTCCCCTATCCGGGCGCATGGATTTTTTTGAAAAAATTTCACTGTTCCTACCGTACCACCACCCTTCTCACACCACTGCCTCGCGCGTTATCCGCTGTTACCGTGTACATCCCGCCGGGTAAATGCGCTACATTAATTTCCGTTACCGTTTGGCCCTCGGCCAGCATCAACTCGCGTACCAGGCGGCCAGAGGCGTCGAACAGGCGTATGCGCGTATCGGCGCCGGGGGCTTCTTCAAACACGATGCGCAGGAGTTCGCTGGCCGGATTCGGCGCCAGCAGGAAGCGGAACGCAGCGTCGGCTTCCGGCGCGTCGACGAGCGGGAAAGGCTGAATGACGAAACAATCTGCAATCAGACCGCCTTCGCCATCCGTCACGGTGAAACAAAACTGATCCTGTTTGCCGCTGAAGCCGTAATCGAAATAGCGGATCGACCCATTGTTCAGGTCTGCTTGGGTAAATTGAGCTCCGGGTTGCAATTTGACGCCGCCCCAGTTGAATTGCAATTCTCCGTATTGGGGGATCGTCGTGAGCGTGTACAACAACTGGTCATCGCTATTGTTGGCGTCTTCCGTTTTCAGCAGATCCACCGTTACTGCCTTGTTTGTGCCCGGCGCCAACTGCATCTGATTGTTGTTGACCAGCACAGGCGGGTTCAACGAGGCGCTGGAGCAGAGTTCCAGGGCAAATCCGGTGATCTGGCCGCCCGAGCTGATGGTGTTGTCTTTTACCCGCAGTATCCAGTCGCCGCCGGAGGGCTGATTGTTCATCGCGCTCAGGGGGTCCGTTGGTTTCGAGGTGGAACCGTTGTTGGGGGGCGGGCAGCCGAACAGGTTCAGTTTGCTGTCGTCGAAACCGAAATTAAAGTTGCCGCTGAAGTTCGGGCACTTGTCTTTAAACAAGAGCACGTCAGTGCCAGCCGGACTGATCAGGTGCATTTCCAGGTCCCGGAAAAACGTATGGTTCCCCTGGATTTTGGTGATATTCACGTCGTTGACAATGCCGCCGGCGGGCACGGTAATTTTGGACTCCACGGTGGGTGTTCCGTTGGCAGTAATATTTTTAGGCACATCGGTCGACTCAAAGGTTTGGCAAACGTTCACCACAACGGCATACGAATACGGCCCGAACCAGCCGGCTGGGCCACATTCGTTTTCCGGGCGTATCCGCCAGTAGACGACTGCTCCCTTGTCTTGTATTACAGGGAGTTTAAAACTGTCGAGCGTGGTGTTTTCCAGGGTGGCGATGATGTCGCCGGGAGCGAACGCCGGACTGGAGGCTACCTGAATGTCGTATACATTGGCATCCGGTACTTTATTCCAGCGCAATACGGCTGCCTGATCCTGCCCCACGGCGCCGTCGAGCGGGGCGATGGGCGCGAGCGCCGTAAAATTGTTGCTCACCACATGAAGGGATATCAGCACCGAATCGGTCAGGCCCGCTGCCGCGCCGCCGATGACCACGTTGAAATCGCCGTCCGGGTCGCCTGTGGGAAATTCGATGGTCAGCACGGCATCGCTCCCGGGCGTTAAGGCACTGATATTAAAACTGACTACGGCGCCCGGCACGTCGATACTGGCCACGAGATCGATGGGATCGCTGAACCCTGAAAGCGCACTGGAACTGATAGTAGCCGTGTAAGCCGCCGGCAGGCAAACAGTGTCGATCAGGCGTTCGGCGCACAGTGAGAAAGCCGGCTGTGCCGGCGTCTGAATTTTGAAACTGGAATTGGAAATGTCGAAGAAAATATTGTCGGCTGCTTCCACCCGGACGCGGGCAATGTTGGTAACTTGCTGCGGCACTTTCACACAGGCCCTGCCGCTGTTCGGCACGCCGGATGCCAAGAGGAAGGGGTAAGTTTGGCCGCCGTCGGTGCTTAGCCGGATGTTTACGGTTTTGCAATTGACCGGCGTCCGGTCGGTATTGGCTACGTCCCATACGACAGTTTGATATTCGCCGGTCAGCCATATATCCGACAACTCGTTCGGGCTGCTCACGGTAAAAGGCCCGGCCAGGCTCGTGGAGCGGAATTTTACCTCGTCCCAGGCAAAGGCGCCGCCGCCCGCGTGGTAATCGCGTACGCTTACCCGGAAGGTCAATGGCCGGCTGACAGTGGGCAGCACTTCCGATTTGTCGCTTTGGTTGGCCAGCAACAGCGACAGGCGGGGGAAAACCCGCGCCGGACTGGTCGAGGGCGTAAAGGAGCGAAATAAAGCGCCATCAGCCCCGGCTACGCCCAGGTCGACCGGCAGGCCGACCGTGTCGCGGTCCCATTGTTCCCAGCAATACCGGAGCTGGTCGCCGTCGGTGTCGCTGCCTTCGGCGCTCAATTGAAACGGCGTGGAAATGGGAATAAAAAAGTCGTTGTTTAACGGGATGCTGGCAGTAGGGGTATTGTTGTCGGTGTCCATTTCCGTGCCACAGGTGCTGCCGTTGCCCGAGGCAATGAACTGCTGCACCTGGATCATGTTGGCTAAGTGAAAATACGGATCATTGTCGGCCAGCACATTATTCGGGCCGCAGCCACCGGCATAAGACATCAGCGTGGAGCCGCTGCCCGGTTCGAACACCGTTTCCAGGGAGCGCTCATCGACGTAGTCCTCCGAGCAATTGTTCCAGGTGTGGGTACCCGACAACTGGTGGCATATCTCGTGAGCGGCTACTTTGTAAAAATAATCGCCTGTCGGCGGCGAAGCCGTGGAGCAGCCCCGGCCTTTGTTGCCGGTGCAGGCGCTCCCGAGGATAGCAACGCCTGTAGCTTTATTCCCGGGAAAGTATACCCCGAACACGTGGCCGATATCATAACTGCCTGCGCCGATGATCGGATCAATAGCGCCCGGATTCTGATTCATAAACCCGCTGGTTTGGTTGCCCGTAAAGGGGTCGTTGTCCTTGTCGAGAAAAACGATATCGCTGTTATTGGGAATGAGTTCGAGCCGCACGGCAAAATCGCGTTCGAAGATCGTGTTTATATAGCTCAGCGCCACAACGATGGCGTTATTGGCCAACGTTTTGGTACCACCGTGAAAAGCAGTGTACTCGCCCATGGCGGCTACGGCAATGCGGTATTTTTTTAACTTGACAGGCGCATTGCCGCGGTCGCTGATTTTGGGTAAATGACGGGTTTCCGGCAAAGGTTCGGCCTCGTCAAAATCGTCGGAAGCGCACTGGAAAACCGATTCCGGCCGGGGTTTGAGGTCTTTGGAATGATACACCATACAGACCGATTTTTGCCCATCGGAATAGGGCCGCACCGTTTGAATACTGCCATCGGGCGCCAGTATGAAGGCATGAAAACCAAGCGGCCCGGTGACCAGCCGCGCGCTGAACCCGTCGGCCGATTGGCCCGAGTAAGTGCGCGTTTCCGGATGCTGAGCCGCCAGGCCCGGCGCCATGACCGGCGATTCCCATATCCCGAACTGCCGGAAATAGCCGTCCGCCGCGGGCAGATCAATCACTACCGGACTGCCGGACGTATATTCCAAAGGCGCGCTTTTCAGCGTTTGTTCCAGGGCTTCGAAATCGAGTTTAAGCGTCAACAGCCTGTCGGGTACGGCATGCCGTTCCAATTGACCGGGAACATCCAGTTTTTCTTCCGGCACAAACTGCCAGTATGTTTGAGCGGAAAGGGCAAGACTCAGGAAACAACCGAAAAAAGCAAGTAACAATGTACGCATTGATAAATGGTATTTTGAAAACAAAAAGTGATGGCTAAATGTAACAGGAGAAAGTACCCGGCAACGCGATAAATTTATGATCGGTGCAAAAATCCGGCTTTTCGCGTAGTCCGGGCTTGTTATTCGACTCTTTGCTAATTGAGGACGTTAAAGGGGGTTAGAGGGTTTCTGGTTAGAGGGTTTCTGGTTGGAGGGTTTCTGG
>CALEYM010000299.1 GCA_937926185.1 uncultured Bacteroidota bacterium
GGGCTGGTTCTGCTATGGCTTCTACCTGGTCATAAGCCCCTTTTTGCAGCGAGTTTTCATGCTCCAGAAATACCCGGTTCAGTTGTTCCAGGCATTTTTTGAGCGCGCTGAAATCAAACAATTCCAGGATCAACGACTGCTGAAAGGCGATTTTGGACTGCAGCAGTTGCGCTTCATCCGGCGGATTTTGCTCCGCCGCCTCGCTGTACTCCTTCACGGTTGAATCGGTCCGGACGCTGTACGGGGCGATTCTTGAACGCAGCACGATGCCTTCGAAACTTTTGCAGCGGCTGAGCGCTACGTACACCTGCCCGTGCGCGAAGGCCGCCTGGGCATCCAGCACCACGCGCTCGAAGGTGAGACCCTGGCTTTTATGGATGGTGATGGCCCAGGCCAGTTTGAGCGGATACTGAGCGAAGGAACCGATCACTTCTTCCGCCACTTCCTTGGTTTGTTCGTTCAGGGTGTATTTGATATTTTCCCATTCAACCGGTGCAACGGCGATGATCTCTTCGTCGCCCGGACATTTCACGTAAATCGTTTCTGTTTCAATTTTGGTGATTTTACCGATTTTTCCGTTAAAAAACCGCTTCTCGGGCGCGGCGTCGTTTTTGACGAACATGACCTGGGCGCCGGTTTTCAGCTCCAGCATTTCGTCGGTCGGATAAGCATGTGCCGGAAAATCGCCCGTTATTTTGGCCTGAAAGCGCGATAAGGTACCTGGCGCCCCAGCCAGTTTTTGAGCGTTGATCTCCTGTGCCGCGGCGTTGTGAGTGGTAAGCGTGATATATGCATCTTCTTCCGGGGGTTGAAAGCCGGCGATATAGCGGCTGTTCAATGCGGTCAGCACCTCGTTGCTCATCTTGTTGTCGCGCACCTTGTTCAGCAGATCAATAAATGCGCTGTCCGATTGCCGGAAAATGTGCTTGAGTTCGATGACGACCGGGCGGGTTTGCTGCAGGGCCTGGCTGCTGAAAAAATACGGCGTCGGGTAGTAGGGGCGCAGCAGACTCCATTCTTCCTCTTTCACCACGGGCGGCAACTGGTGCAGATCGCCGATCATCAGCAACTGCACCCCGCCGAAAGGTTTATAATGATCTTTGTATCGCCGCAGCACATCGTCGATCCCGTCGAGCAAATCGGCCCGCACCATGCTGATCTCGTCGATCACGAGCAGATCGAGGCTTCTGATGAGGTTGATCTTTTCGCGCGAAAATTTGCGCTGCCGCGCCGCTTCACGGGCGTTGCCCGGCAGGTAAGGCCCAAAAGGCAGTTGAAAAAACGAATGGATCGTCATGCCGCCCGCATTGATAGCCGCCACCCCCGTGGGCGCCACCACGGCCATACGTTTGACCGGCTCGGTTTTGATCCGCTGCAAAAAAGTGGTTTTACCGGTGCCCGCCTTGCCCGTCAGAAAGATGTTTTTATTGGTGTTGCAGACGAAATCGAAGGCCAGCTCAAGTTGCGGGTTAGACAGGAGTTCCATCGTTTTTTCTACAAACATCGGGGTAAATTCAGGGAATGACGCCGCCCTCCGGCGGAAAAGATATATTTTTTGAAATTTAATATGTTTAAAATCTGCCCAGCGATTCTCGGTTTGTAAAAACGATTAATATGTTTACTCCAAAAGCGGGAAATCAGGTTGTTTATTTTTAGCAATAAAACGATAGATAGCGTTCATTGACAAGGCTGGTAAGAGATCAAATACTTGTCGCACCTTTTCCCAGAAGGCTCTTTTGGTTTGGTAAACGGCCAGTGCTTTTTGGAATGCGGTGTCAAGGCATTGAGCGATTTGGTCAGTCAAAAAAGCCAGGAAAGTCAGGATGGCGAAGTGCAGTGTCTTCCGGAATTCGCTCAATCCCGTAAATCCGCTTTAAATTCTCACTTCGTTGCGGGTACTGCTCCCGAAAGGCCAACAAGGAGGGGTCTTTAAGCGAAAAAATGGCAAAACCGGCGCTTAGGAGGTCTTCCGAGGAATAGGTCGAGTTGTATTTTCGGTGATCCCCATTTACAAACCGAAAATCGCTGAAATTCGAGCCACGGCAATACCTCGGCATCGCTTCTTTTTTGCGGTTCGTCCCCGGCATAAAGCACGATATTTTTATTCGGCGTGGGCTTTCTCGAGGATAAAAAAGCAGAGCAGGATGGAGAAAAGTGGTTTTTGCATGAAGTGGATAAGTTTGTGTTTGGGGCTAATTTTTTAAAACCAACCGCACGGTCGCCACCTCCCCGTCCGATACCCGCACGAAAAACGAGGCCGGAGCATTCGTCACGGGGTAACTCCAGGTCACCACGCGACTTGTTTTTTCGGTAAAAAATGTCTGCAACACCCGCCCATCCAGGCTCAAAATTTCAATTTTTACGGTACCGAAAAAATCGTTTTTCAACAAAATCTGGAGCGGCTGACCCGCTGCAAGCGGGTTAGGGAACACCTGGAAAGCCGATTTTCCAAACACTTCATCGGTAGAAACGGTGTGGCTGTACGGCTCGCTCAACAACGTGAATTGAATGCCCGAAGACAGCACCAAAACACTGTTCACAATTTTGCAGAAGTAAGTACCCGGCTGGTCAGCCACAAAAGTCGAATCGCCCGTTTTTTCAGCCACCAACACACTGTCGCGGTACCAAAAATAAGTGTTGTTTGCCAGCGTGCCTCTTGCGTTGACGGAAAGTACGTTGCCCGAAACCAGCATCGGAATGGGCGCCTGCGGGTTGAAATGAAAAATCGAAGGCGAATTTTTCAGTTTCAACTCCTCCAAACCGTCGAACGTGAATCGGTTATTGTCCAGATAAACGTAGTTTAATGGCGTGCTGATGTCCGGTATTTTGCCGCTCAACTGGTTGCTGGAAACGTCCAGACCGAAAAGTGTGGGGAGTTGAAAATTCGGGATGTTGCCCGTCAGTTGGTTATGCCCGATATACAAAGCTGACAAGTCGGGCAAGTCGAAGGCTGGGATATTGCCCTCCAACTTGTTTCCACTCAAATAAATCCTATCCAGATTCGGCAACTGAAAATTCGGGATGCTGCCTGTGAACTGATTGTCATGGAGTACCATGTTTCGCAATTTGGGCAGTTTGCTGAAATCGGGAAGATTACCGCTCAACTCATTGCCGGATGCAGCCAGAATGGCAAGTTCCGGCAGGTCAAAATCGGGGATATTTCCTGTTAAATGGTTTAGGGAAAGACTAATCCATCCCAATTTGGGGTGGGTGAAATTGGGGATTTCGCCGGTCAACTCATTTTTTTCGAGTAAAAAATTCACCAGATTGGGGCAATCACACGCCGGGATGCCGCCCGTGAACCCGTTGTAGGAGAGGTTCAACTTTTGCAAAGCTGGAAGCGCGAAATCTGGAAGGTCACCGCTCATCTGATTTTCACTCAAATCAATTTCCTGAATTTTTGACAGAATGTTGAAATTCGGGATGCTGCCTGTGAACTGATTGGAAAACAGAAGCAGAAGTTCCAGATTGGGCATGGAGTCAAACGCGGGTAGGCTTCCGGTAAGATCATTAAAAGTCAGGTCAACCCATCTGAGTTCGCGCAAAACGAGACTGGGAAATGTGCCGCTCAACTTGTTGCCACGCAGATTGATACCCGTCACCCGACCGTTGTCATTCACCCCAACGCCAGCCCAGTTGTACTTAACAGGTTTGGATAAATCCCATTTTTTTGACCAGTTGGGGCCGTCGGCAGCCTGGTACAACTTGACGAGTTCGAGCGAGTCTTGCGGGTGGCAAAACTGGGCCGAAAGGCTCTGACAGCAGAGAAAAACCAAGATAACAAAGTAGAAAACACGCATTCGATCAA
>CALEYM010000300.1 GCA_937926185.1 uncultured Bacteroidota bacterium
ACAGGCCTATTTCCGGCGCGAAAAACTGAATTTAAAATAAAAAAGCCCGCGGCCATCAAGCCGCGGGCTTTTTTAATTCAAAGAGTTGTTGGCCCACAAGGATTCGAACCCTGACTAACAGAACCAAAATCTGCTGTGCTACCGTTACACCATGGGCCAGCGCCAATTGCTTTTTTGAAAGCGGGTGCAAAGATAGATCGGCTATTTATTCCATGCAACCCGTACCAGATGTTTTTTTAAAAAAACCTTCAGTTTGCGCGGTACCATTGTTGCGTACGGTAAAAAGGGCCAAGGTACCCGCGTACCACCATTACGTTTGGGTCGCCTTCCTTCAGCCATAAATTGCAACCGTACCATTTGCCTTTTTCGGGATCGAGAATACGTCCCGACTGCCAGTATCCGCCTTTGGGTTTCATGTTTTCCAGAATGACCATGTTCAGCACCGGCTGATTTTTTCGCTCACCCGGGCACTTGTCGCATTTGCGGTCGGGGGCGGACTTGAGCAGGCGAATCACTTTACCGAAAATCTGACCGTTTTGTTCGTACACCTGCACGTGGCTTTTGGCCTCGCCGGTTTCGTCGTCAATCGTTTTCCAAACGCCTATGGGCGTTTGAGCCTGCAGCACTGCCGCGAAACAGCTTAGCAGGAGCATTAAAAAAGTTTTTTGCATAACAACCTGGGTGTAGCGTTCGGGTAAAACCAATTATGCTTTTTTCTTGGCTTCGGCGCGCAATTTGGAAGGCTTCGGGCGGGTGTTGCCGTGGGAGCCCCGGCGGATTTTGCCGCGTTTCGTTTTAAAATCTCCTTTTCCCATGAGTAGTGAAAGTTCGTAGGTTGAGCAGATAGTTTGTGTTGAAAAATCAGGGCGCAAAAATAGGCATATTCTGAAAATCAAATATACCGCACCCTAAATTTTGCCGCTAAAAAAACGGCCCGGAGCAGTTGCCCCGGGCCGCCATTGTATAGGCATTGGTTTAAAAATCAACCTTTGTCGAAGCGGATCTCCTGAATGCTGGCGCTTGCACCGTTTACTTTCAGGTAGATATACACGCGATACGAACCGTTGGCAGCCGACATATTGCCGATACAATATTGGTCGCTGTTTTCGCGGCTGGTACCCTGATGTACCTGACTGAACGATTTGGGTTTGCTCGTATTGAAAAACGAACGGATCGTTTCGGTCGCTTTTGCCTTGGGCACCACTTGCTCATTGTCGAGGATCGAGATTTCGACGTTGTCGGCAAAATATTTCGATAACGCGTCGGCATCGCCGGCGTTCAGGGCTTTTGCGATCGCTTCGAGACTGGGATTGCCCTGGCCGGCCATCAGAGTCAGCGGGGCAAAAAGCAGCAGAAAAAGCATGTTTCTCATCACTTAACAGTTTTAATGATTTGATTAGAATGGATGTCCGGGTCTTTGGACGTAATACATCTGCAATGGAACTGCCAAAAGTGATTTTTTAGTGTTAAGGCAAAGTTAAAGGTGAAAAACGAGGCAGCGGGGGGAGCGTCTGCCGGCGGCGTTAAAGTTTGGTTTGGGAGCTGGACTTTAACTTTGCGGAGATGATTCCCGTTGTGAAAATTGATCAAATTACGTCCATGATGATAAGTAAGTTCGGAAACCGGATAGCCAGATTTAATCTTGTTCTGCTCTTTTCCGGTGCATGTCCTCTGGCCGCTCAGCAACCTGTCGTATCCAACGGTACGCTCCAGCGCATCACCACCTTCCCGTCCCGATACGTAGACGCCCGAAACATCGACATCTGGCTGCCGGAAAATTATGATACCGGAAAAAAATACAACGTGCTGTATATGCACGACGGGCAAATGTTGTACGATTCCACTGTTACCTGGAACAAACAGGAATGGCAGGTGGATGAGTGGGTTTCCAAATTGATGCGGGAGAACCGGATAAACGACTGCATCGTGGTGGGCATCTGGAACAACGGACAACAGCGCCACGCGGAATATTTCCCGCAAAAGCCGTTCGAATCCCTGTCGAAGGCCGAACAAAAGGCCATTTACCGTTCCACCCGGAATGTCCGGGGCGGCTTGTTCAGCAAAAAAATAAGATCGGACCGCTACCTGCGTTTCCTGGTGAGCGAACTCAAACCGTATATCGACAACACATACTCCACCTATGCCGACCAGGCCCACACCTTCGTGGCCGGCAGCAGCATGGGCGGCCTGATCTCGTTGTATGCTATTTGCGAGTACCCGAAGGTATTCGGGGGGGCGGCTTGTCTGTCGACCCATTGGCCCGGTATTTTTACGATGGAGAACAACCCCATCCCCGGCGCCTTTTTCCGCTACATGCAAGACCGCCTGCCCCACCCGAAAACCCATAAAATTTATTTCGACTATGGCACCGCCACGCTGGATGCCATGTACCCGCCCCTGCAAAAACAAGCCGACGCAATCATGGCGGCAAAAGGTTATACTGATGAAAACTGGATCACCCGCGAATTCCCCGGCGAACCGCACAGCGAAGAGGCCTGGGCTAAACGGCTGGATGTGCCGTTGTTGTTCCTTCTAAGAAAAGAAAATTAAAACTCCACGCGGTAGCTCAGCACCGGTATCATCGGCGCCTGATACCAGTATTTCACCGCTCCCGACCGGGTGTCGTAGTACCGTCCGAAGATGTTTTGCCGGTTGGTGGTATTCTGAATATCCAGCGACAGGGTGGTGGTCAGGCGCTGGTAGTTGCGCTTGAGCCGCACGCCGGTATCGATGCGCAGATAATAAGGCATTTGGTCCTCGAAAGCGCGATCTTCGAAGTACACGGTTTTTTCCTGTTCGGCGGAAGCGGCCAGGTCGATGGGCGTTTCGCGGTTGCCGCCGGACCAGGTCAGTTTCAGGTTGACGCCGAACGCGCGGTTTTTGTGGCGGCGGTTCCAGTTCCATTCCTTGCCGCTGACGAGGCTGCCGACATAACCGGTATTAAAACGCGTATTGCGCCATACGCCGTCCGAACCCTGGTATTCCGACTGAAACAGCGAACCCGACAGCAGGAAATAAAAGCCGTTGGTCAGGAATTTTTCCAGGGTCAGTTCCACCCCGTAGTTGCGGCCCTTACCGCCGTTGCGGAGTATTTCTGCCACAAACCCGTCGGGCACGTTCAGCATGGAAAAGGCGTCCTGCTCGTCGCGGCTAATGGGCACATTGAACAGCGCCTGGTAGTACAATTCGGGTTTGACGTGCCAGTTGCCGGGCAGGTTATGGTCGTAAGACAACACCAGGTGCTGCGCCCTGGAAAATCCCAGGTCGCGATTGGGCAGTTCGTTGTTTTCGTTTTTGATAAAATACACGCCGAGCGGCTGCATCTGGCCATGCAGGCCGTAACCGAGGCTGAGCGACTGGCGCTCGTTGAAGGCATACTTAACCGCGACGCGGGGTTCCAGAGAGTATGTGTTGTTCAGGAAAAAATAAATGCCGTGGGCGCCGGCATTCAGCGTAAGCCGCTCGGTGGCGCGGTATTGCCACTGTGCAAAAGCGTCGAGCGAAGTGGCCGCACCGGTATTGCGGAGTTGTTCCACGAGGCGTTCGGCATCGTCGTCCCATTCCTGCTGTCCGAAACGGTATCGCATGACGTTGACGTAAGCCCCGGTGCGCAACAGGTGCCGGGCGTTGAACTTGTGCGTCAGCGTAGAAGAAACGGTGGTTTTGGTCTGCCGGTAGCTGCCGTCGAACAGGCGGCGCAGGCTGTAGTCGTCCTGGTATTCGTCGGTTTGCTGGCCGTTTTGCGTACCAGAGACGGCCACCACGGTTTTCAGGTAAGTCCGCTCGTTCAGCACGATGCTGTGCGTCA
>CALEYM010000301.1 GCA_937926185.1 uncultured Bacteroidota bacterium
GTCGGGGGGCCGGGGGTGGGGTTTCATGCGGCGGGGTACAATATCCGGATAGTCATTTTACAGAATTTAATTCCGGGAAAACTTGTTCACCGGTACAACTTTCCCGAAAATCGTCTTTTACTTCACGCCCTTAGATATGCCCCCAATTTAAATTTTATTTTAAGTTTTTAAAAAATCTTTTGAACAAATATAATTTGGTATTTGTTTTTTCGTTTACCTTTGCGACACAAAAATCGTTTTAACCAAACCCGCTTTTTTAACGATTATGAAATTGCAACAACTCGCAGAGGCGCTGGACGCCCAAATTCTGAAAGGTGATATCGTAGGCGCTTTTGAAAAATTCGCCGCCGAAAATTGCATAACGAAAAGCAATCCGCAGGACATCACCCACAATAAAGCCCAAAAACTGGAAATCCTGGGTTGGTTCTTCAGCAACATCGCTGCCACGAACCGCATCGAACGCCTGGCATTTCAGGCGGGCGACAATACCACGGAATCCCAGTTCGTGTTTGAGTTCGTCACCAAACAAGGCCAGCCGCTGGTGTACAACGAAATAATTCGCCGTACCTGGGCCGATGGCAAAGTGGTGGAAGAACAATACCTGTTGGGTCAAACCATCGGGGCTCCCAAAAAAGCAGCGGCTAAGACGCCATCCAAAAAAGAGGTCGCGCAAGACGTTCAACCGGCTGCCGCCAAACCGGCCGTAGCCGCGACGCCGAAAGCGGCCAAACCGGCTGCCAAAACTGCCGCCAAACCGGCCGTAAAAGCAGAACCGAAAGCGGCTAAAACCGCGAAAGCCACTGCCGCCCCCAAGGCTGACAAAAACCCGGCGGTCAAATCGGATAAACCGAAAACCGGCCGCAAGTAATTGCCGACAGGATTGACAGGATTTGCAGGATTTTTTCCTGTAAATCCTGATCACCTTGTCATTATACGAGCATAATTAGTTTGAGCATACACAGAGCAGTATTTAGGATAACCCGCCGGGCGCAATGCAAGGCGGGTTTTTTATTTTTGCCGCGGGTAACCGCCTGTTTTGATTTGATTAAAAAAGGAGGCGCTTTGCGCCAATCTTTTTTAATCAAATCAAAACAGGCGGTTTAAGATTTTAAACGCTCCACGATGGAAAAGTACAAACGCACCTTTCTTTTAATCCTTGACGGTTGGGGCCTGGGCCCCAAACCGGAAGCCGATGCCATCAAACAAGCCGATACGCCGTTCATGGACGGCCTGATGCAACAATATCCCTGGAGCACCCTGGTGACGCACGGGGAAGACGTGGGTTTGCCCGAAGGGCAAATGGGCAACTCCGAAGTGGGGCACCTCAATATCGGGGCGGGCCGCATCGTGTGGCAGGAGCTGGCGCGCATCAACAAAGCCATCCGCGAAGGCGAACTGGACACCATTCACAACCTGATCGCTTCCCTCAACTACGCCAACGCCGTGCGCAGCACGGTGCACGTGCTGGGGCTGGTGTCCGACGGCGGCGTCCATTCACATATCGACCACCTGAAGGCGCTTTGCCGCATCATGGCGCACCACGGCACAAAGGAAGTGTATATCCACGCCTTTACCGACGGGCGCGACTGCGACCCCAAAAGCGGCGCCGGATTTATCGAAGACCTGGAGCAATACCTGAAAACCTTGCCGGTAGCCCGCTACCGCGAACCGATCCGGGTAGCCTCCGTGATCGGGCGGTATTACGCCATGGACCGCGATAAACGCTGGGAACGCGTCAAACTCGCCTACGACCTGCTGGTGCGCGGCGAAGGCGAAACCGTGACTGACTTTCCGGCGGCCATCCGCCAATCGTACGAAGCCGGCGTGACCGACGAATTCCTCAAACCCATGCTGCGCCGCAAGGAAGACGGCTCGCCGATGACCACCATCAAAACCGGCGACGTGGTCATTTGCTTCAATTTCCGCACCGACCGCCTGCGCGAACTGACAGCCGTGCTCTCCCAGGAAAACATGCCGGCCATGGACATGCACTCCCTGCCCATTCGTTATGTAACCATGACCCGTTACGACGAAAACTTCCGCGACATATTCGTTTTGTTCGACAAAGACAACGTCGAAAAAACCCTGGGCGAGGTGATCGCCCAGGCCGGCAAAAGCCAGGTACGCATCGCCGAAACGGAAAAATACCCGCACGTCACGTTCTTTTTCTCCGGGGGCCGCGAGGCGCCGTTTGAAAACGAACGCCGTATCCTGTGCCCCTCCCCGAAAGTAGCCACCTATGACCTGCAGCCCGAAATGAGCGCCCCTGAAATTACCTCGGCCATCATGCAGGATATCCGCGACAATCAGCCCGATTTTATCTGCCTCAATTTTGCCAACACCGACATGGTGGGTCACACGGGCGTGTTCAGTGCCGCCATGAAGGCTGCCGAAACGGTGGACCATTGTTTGAGCCGGATCATCCCGCTCGCACTCGAACACGACTACGCCTGCCTGCTCATCGCCGACCACGGCAACTCCGACTATATGATCAACGAAGACGGCAC
>CALEYM010000302.1 GCA_937926185.1 uncultured Bacteroidota bacterium
ATTGGCCCGGAAGAAGCGCGCGAAATTGAGCCGCATGTACGGGCCGTCGAGGCCGTTTGGGTACCGCAAGCCGGTATTACCGATTACGGCCTGGTGGCTGAAAAATACGCCGAATTGATCCTGAAGGCAGGCGGCGGAATATTTACCGGTTGTGAAGCCCGGCAAGTGACCCGTGAACCGGGAAATGTAGTGGTCGAAACAACTGGAAAAGAATTCTGTACACGCCTGCTCGTGACCTGCGCGGGACTGTATTCCGATAAAATGGCGCTGCTGACGGGCGAAGACCTGGAAGTACAAATTCTACCCTTTCGCGGCGAATACTACGAATTACGGCCGGAGCGGCAGCACCTGGTGCGCAACCTGATCTATCCCGTGCCTAACCCGAATTTTCCCTTTCTTGGCGTGCATTTCACCCGGATGATCGGCGGGGGCATCGAGGCGGGGCCCAACGCCGTGCTGGCTTTCCGGCGCGAAGGGTATTCGCGTTGGGACGTGAACCTCCCCGAACTGGCCGAAACCCTGGGTTACCGGGGCTTTCAACGCCTGGCCCGCCGCTACTGGCGCGACGGGCTGGCCGAGATGCGGCGGTCGTGGTTTAAAGGCTATTTTGTGCGGGCCTTGCAGCACCTGGTGCCTGACATCCGCCCGGAAGACCTGACGCCTGGCAGAAGCGGCGTGCGGGCCATGGCCTGTACACGTGACGGCGCCTTGCACGACGATTTTTTGATCCTGGAAAAATCCCGCGTGATCAATGTGTGCAACGCCCCCAGCCCGGCGGCTACCGCATCGCTGGCCATCGGTGAAACGGTGGCGGAGCGGGCGCTGCAACAGTTCTGAACATGCTCAAAATCTATACGACACCAATTCATTTACCGGAAAAGGAATATGTTCTTCAGGTGCTTTTCCGCGAAATACTGGGGCTTCCGTTCGAGGTAATTCCGGATGCCGGTTTGCCACATTTACGGTTGCGGTTGCCCAACGGGGCCACACTTGTCGTGGAAGACCATTTCTTTGGTCAATTCCCCGAAAACATATATTTAAATGCCGAAAACATTCCCGAAACGGCCGTCCGCCTCCCCCACCCTTTCGAGCCGGGCGAAACAATTGCCGGCGTATATGGCCGCCCATATTATTCTACTGAAAATCAAACGATTACACTCGGAATCGACTTGATCTCGTCGGCCTTTTTTATGCTCACCCGCTGGGAAGAATATGTCAAAACCGAGCGGGATCGGTACGGCCGTTTTCCGGCAACCGCCGGCTGGGCCTGCCGGAATAACCTGCTCGAGCGGCCCCTGGTGAATGAATACGCCGGACTGCTGTGGCAGGCGCTGCTTCGCCTCGGTTGGAACGGGCCGCGCAGACCACGGCAATTCCGCCTGCACCTCTCCCACGACGTGGATCATCCGCGCCTGTGGTGGTCGGCTGCCGGCCGCCTGCGGACGCTGACAGGCAGCCTCATGCACCGGCACAACGCCCGCGAAGCGGCCTGGTGGCTCCGGCATCAAATATTCCGCCAGGACGATCCGTACGACATCTTCGATGATTGGATGGATTTTTCAGAAGCCAACGGGCTCGTGTCCCATTTCAATTTTATGAGCCGCCGCCCGGTGTACGCCGACTGTTATTACCCGCTGGATCACCCTTATGTGACGGAGTTAATCAAAAAAATACGGAAACGGGGGCATGTGATAGGTTTTCACCCGTCGCGGGAAGCCTTCGCCAGTCCGGTAGTGTTTGCCAAAGAACTCGCCGCGGTGCGGGAAGTATCGGCGGCGCCTGTGCGCAGCGGCCGCCAGCATTACCTGTGTTTCGCCGCGCCCCACACCTGGCAGCAATGGTCCGACGCCGGTATGGAGTGGGACAGCACGCTCGGATATCCAGATGCGGAAGGATTCCGTTGCGGCATTTGCCATGATTTTCCGGTGTTTAATTTCCTGAGCCGGCAAACCCTGCCATTGCGTGAAAAACCGCTGCTCGCCATGGACGTCACCCTGGCACAATACCGGCAGTATACGCCCGAACAAGGTTATGCCCGGCTGCAATACCTGCGCCGTCAAACCGAAAAATACGGCGGCGAATTCGTGCTGCTGTGGCATAATTCTTCGTGGAACACGTACTTTTGGGCCCCCTGGCAGGAAGTGTACCGGGAATTTGTAAAGTCTTGCCGGTGATGAGGTAAAACATTGATTACAAATATGTTACTATCCAGCGTATCTGGTAATAAGGCAGGTAAAAAGAATTGGTCAAGCTTATGGAGTTTCCCAAAATCCCTGACACTTTTCGTCCTCTTATTCCTTTCTTCCCTCGCCCCCGCCCAGCCCACCACCCTCCCCCTCCACTCCCCTGGCCAGCACATTATCGACCGATTAACCATCGGCGGCAGCCTGAACAGTCCCATACATCCGGAAGTATTACCCTATACCCGGGCCGATGCGGCCGCGCTGGCGCTTCAATTGCAGTCGAAAGACTCCCTATTGTCGAAAACCGGCCGGCGCGACCTGCAATACCTGTTCGACGACAATTCGGAATGGACATTAGCCTGCGATTCTTCGGGCACGCGCCTGCGCCGGAACAGAAAACCTTTGCTGGGTGTGTTCTACCGTACGCCGGCCAACCTGTTCGAGGTAAACACGCGGGCTTTTCATGTACGCGCCAACCCGATGCTCAACTTTGCACTGGGTAAAGAACGGGACGACGCCGAACTAATCTTCGCCAATCAGCGCGGCCTCGAGGTGCGCGGCGACGTGGACGGCCGCGTGTTTTTTTATACGAGCGTACTGGAATCCCAGGCGCGTTTTCCGGAGTATGTCAACCAGTGGATCACGGAATTTCAGGCAGTGCCGGGCGCCGGTTTTTACAAAGCTTACGAAAGCGCGGTATTCGACATTCGCAACGGTTACGACTTCAACCTGGCCAATGCGTATATCGGGGGCAATGTGACTAAACATATCGGCGTGCAATTCGGCCACGGACGTCATTTTATTGGCAACGGATACCGTTCTTTGCTGTTGTCCGACGTGGGTAACAACGCCTTTTACCTGAAACTCAGCACACGCATCTGGCGGGTGCATTACCAAAACCTGTTTCTGGAACTGAATCCAATTTCAACCGGGGCTCCCCGACCCGCCAACTCCGTTTTGCCCAAAAAATACGCCGCCATTCATTATTTGAATGTCAAACTGAAGCCCAACCTGGCTTTCGGCTTTTTCGAAGCTACTGTTTTTAACCGAAGCCGTCAGTTCGAGTTTCAGTACCTCAACCCTGTCATTCTGTACCGAACGGTAGAAGGCATGATCGGCAGCCCCGACAACGTGCTGATCGGTTTCGACGGACGCTGGGACCTGTTACGGCGTTTCCGGCTGTACGGACAAGTCGTAATCGACGAGTTTTTGTTCTCTGCCTTGTATAAACCCGAAGAAAAAGGCTGGTGGGGCAATAAATTCGGCTTTCAGGCCGGCGTGAAATACATCGACGCATTTGGCGCCGACCACCTCGACCTCCAGGTGGAATTCAACCAGCTGCGCCCTTTCACGTATTCGAGTTTCGATTCGTTGAACAGCTACACGCATTACAACCAGCCGCTGGCGCACCCGCGATGGGCCAATTTTAAAGAAATCGTTTTTCTGGCCCGCTACCAGCCTGGGCCCCGTCTGCTTTTAACCGGCCGCCTGATTTGGTCCGAATCGGGCGACAACCCGCGTGGAGAAAACTATGGCGCTAACCCGCTGCTGGGCAACGATAGCCGCATCGCCGATTATGGCAACTTTACCGGACAGGGCGCCGCGGCCACTACCTGGTTTGCCGCGCTCGACGCTTCCTGGCAATGGTATCACAACATGTATCTCGACCTGAAAGTGTTGTTCCGCCACAAAAACAGCGCCGATGAACGGCGCGACCTGGAAACACGGCTGGTCACTTTGGGCATTCGGATGAATATGTGGAACCGGGATTTTGATTTTTAAACCAAAGTTCCCCAATTTGCGCGGCTGTTCCGTTTCAGTAATCTGTTTTTAAATCCATACCTCCATCTACTCATGCCGATTGCAGCGATCAACCACCTGCACGATACCGAGCCGCGCTGGTTTGCGGTACAAACCCGCTCGAAGAGTGAAAAATTTGTGCAACGATCGTTGGCAAAAAAGGACATTCACGCCTACGTACCCTTGCAGCGGCTGATGCGCCGGTACACCCGCAGCACCCGCATCGTGGAAAAACCGCTGATCAACTGCTACGTCTTTGTGCGCATCGTGAAAAAGGATTACGTGCCGGTGCTCGAAACAGAAAATGTGAGCGGTTTTATTCGTTTCAACAAGGAATTGATCGCCATTCCGGAGGAAGAGATCAACGTCCTGCGCCGCATCACCCTGGAAGCGGGTCTGGAGGTGGAAGCCGTACCGGGCGTACTTCATGCCGGCGACCCGGTGGAAATTACTGCCGGCAGCCTGACCGGACTCCGCGGCCATATTGTGAGACAAGAGGGCCGGCAACGTTTTCAGGTGGAACTGGAACGGCTGGGATACGCCTTGCTGATCACGATCGATTCGGTTTTTTTGAGTCCTTTAAGCGCCAGAACACATTAAATAACGCCAAAATAAAATGTCATGCACTATGGAATTTTGTGGCTGTTGCTCGCTTTAGCCGCCGGCGCCATGATGCCCACACAAGCCGCTATCAACCACAAACTGGCGCTGCATGTGCAGCATCCGGTGCTTTCCGCCTTTATTTCATTTGGCGTGGGCGCCGTGGCGCTGTTGGCATATATCCTGCTGGCCGGAATTCCGGTAAGCCAGCTGGCGCTGGCCAAAAACGCCCCCGCGATTGCCTGGACAGGCGGTTTGCTGGGAGCATTTTTCGTGGCGGCCGTGGTAACGTTGGTGCCCCGCCTGGGCGTGGCGCTCACATTCAGTTTGCTTGTCGCCGGCCAAATGGCCCTTACCCTGCTTATCGACCACTACGGATTGCTCGGCGTACCGGTGAAAGCCGTGAACTGGCCACGTATTATGGGAATACTTCTTGTGATCGGGGGCGTTATCCTCATTCGCAAATTCTAAACCTTCTAAACCCTTCTAAACCTTCTAAACCCTTCTAAACCCTTCTAAA
>CALEYM010000303.1 GCA_937926185.1 uncultured Bacteroidota bacterium
CCGCCTGGTAGCCATTGAAAAACGCCTGGCCGCGATTTACCTGACGGTTTTCTTTTTGGGGGTGTTGTTGCTGAGTTTTTGAAATAATGTAAAATATTTTGTTTTAAATTATTGTAATTGGGATGAAAAGGTAGGAAATTTGCCGGCTTAAACTGAAATAATAATTGCCGGCTTCGAAAGAGAAACTTGAAGCACTGCTTCAGCAATAGGATATGGATTTCAAATTACAGTCACAATATAAACCCACCGGCGACCAACCCCAAGCCATCCGTCAACTCGTGGAAGGCATCCGCTCCGGCGAACGCGCCCAGGTGCTGCTCGGCGTTACCGGCTCTGGCAAAACCTTTACCATGGCCAACGTGATCGCACAGGTGAACAAACCCACCCTGGTGCTCACGCACAACAAAACGCTTACGGCCCAGTTGTACAGCGAATTCCTGTCTTTTTTCCCGGACAATGCCGTGGAGTATTTCGTGTCGTATTACGACTACTACCAGCCCGAGGCGTATATTTCCGTAACGGATACGTACATCGAAAAAGACCTGCAAATCAACGAGTTGGTGGACAAGTTACGGCTCAAGGCCACCAGTACCCTGCTTTCCGGCCGGCGCGACATCATCATCGTGGCCTCGGTATCCTGCATTTACGGCATGGGTAACCCGGAGGACTATAAATCCGGGATCATCCGCATTTTTCAGGGCATGAAACTTTCCAAAACCAACTTCCTGTACAGCCTGACCGACAGCTTGTATGCCCGAACAGAAACCGACTTTTCCCGCGCCACCTTCCGCGTGCGCGGCGATACGGTGGACATCAACCTGCCTTATGCCGACTGGGGTTACCGGGTGATTTTCTGGGGCGATGAAATTGAAAGCATTGAAAGTATTGAATTGACCAGCGGCAAACGTATCCAGAGCATAGAAAATGCCGCCATTTTCCCGGCTAACCTTTATATCGCACCCAAAGACCGGCTGTCCCAAATACTGAATGAGATACAGGACGAGATGAACG
>CALEYM010000304.1 GCA_937926185.1 uncultured Bacteroidota bacterium
GCGTCCCCTTGAACCGTTGCCAGAAAGATTCGCGTTCCGGCAACGGGACAAACTCTGTTTTGAAAGCCTGCTGAAAATCAATGGCCGGTTCGGTTATACGCGGTTCCATGGCCCGTATGGTATCGAAAACCATGGGAAGCATCCCTACTTCGTGACTGACAATTTTGCGGGTAAAGCGGCGCAGCATTTTGGTTTGAAAAGGATCGGAGGCCAACGCTATGCGCTTGAAACCCAGCTTTTTTGCCTTTTTATAGGAATAATATATGTTTTCAGTACTGTGTTCGGCTTTGGTTTCGGTATAAATACGGTGCTTGGGAATACCCAATGCTTCCCCGTACATAGCCATGATCTGCGCCTCATAGAAAGGCGTGTACACCGCTGAGCCGGAATACATGACATTTTTAGCGATTCCCCTGTCGTACAGGTATTTAGACCACAATACCCGGATTTTCATCACCTGGCTCCAGGTGCTGTCTTCAAACGGTACGCCGGGTACCACGATCATATCGTAGGGGTCTTCCCCGGCAGCTTTTTTCAACAATTTAAGCGACGATTTGGAACTGAATGAGCAAGCGTTCAGCAAAGCCAGGAGTAAAACAAGGGCTAAGCATTTCAAGGCCGGAATAAAGTACATTTTTATTTGCTGGATGAATTACCGAAAGTTCGGTTTATAACACGTTTATACTCTGATTGTTCGTGGCATCCGTCTTATCGCAGCAGCACCATTTTTCCAAATCCGTTTTTAAAAAAGCCATCTACAGTGTTATTTTCAAAGAAATCGAAATCCGAACCATCGGCTTTTTTCGCCATGACGCGATACAGGTAAACGCCGTTGGCCAGTTGGTCGCCGTATTCGTCGCGGCCATCCCAGCAGAAGTTGCTCCTATGCGTTCCTGCCAGCAAGGGGCCGAATTCCGTTTCCGTAATTTCCCGTACCACCCGACCGGCAACCGTCATGATCTGTATTTTAAAATGAGCGGGCGTTTCGGCGCCGGTCATGGTGTACACAAAGCAGGTGGAGGTGGAAAACGGGTTTGGGTAGTTGAGCAGGTGGGAGATCGCCGATTTGGTAATCACCTTGAAAGTGATGGCATAATCCAGCGCGCCGGACTGGTTGCCCGAGGCGTCGCGCCCATTGACCTGGAGGCGATAGTCACCGTCTTCGGTGAATACAGGACGCCATTCGAGGCGGGCGAGGTTTTTCTTGGGCAAATCGCCAATCTGGGCGGGAAAAAACTCCACGGTGGGGTCACTTGTTGAAACTGGATGTACGCCGCCGTCCGGATAAATCAATTTTAAGGAAAAGGCGGCAGTATCTGATAAGGCTAAAAAGCGGTTTTCATCGCGCAACGTCACCACAATAGCCGGTTTGGGCGACACAATATCGCCATCGAGGATATGCATTCCGTCAAAGGTGACATCGAGTAATGGGTTCCGGACATCGCGGGAAACATAAAATTCGCGTACAGTAGTGTTATTGAAATGGTATAATTCCGGTTGGGCGTTTGCCGGGTTAACATCGATGGATAAACGTTGGTTTCCGGGAGTGCCCAGCGGTTTGAAATCAAAAACCGCGTGCAGCGTATCGCCCTGAGGTAATGGCCGGAAGCGTTGCCAATAATCCTGACCGGCGTTGTTTGGGTCTTCCAGGCGAAATTTAACCAGCAGGCTGTCAAAATTCGCCTCCGAAATATTGGCAAATGCGAGGACAAGTCGTCCGGGTTCGCCCAATTGCAATGTATCGCCGTAAAAATCGTATTTCAATCCCGGGTGCAGCGTTCCTTCCGGTATGGGATCGTACAATATTCGCAGGTATCCCGGTTGTGTGGCCGAACGCGTGGCGGTATCGCCGGATTCGTAGCGGATTTTCAAATGCGGATATTGAGCCGCCGGCAGGAATTCCAGGGTGGTGTCGGTTGTATTTTGCAGTGTAAACAGCAAGGTATCGTTCAGCGTTTCCCGGACGCCGATCACCGAAAGACGCACTACATCCGAGGGATCATCAAAGCCGCTCCGTTGCCAGCGTAATGATTTCCATGCTTTCACGGGGCCGATCGGGGGAGTCTCGAATTGCCCGACCGACCATTTTGCCAAAAAACTCCGGCGGATATTAACGGCAGAATCAA
>CALEYM010000305.1 GCA_937926185.1 uncultured Bacteroidota bacterium
CCGGACCGGACCAATCGGTGTGTGCAAATGAACCGGTACACCTCTCCGGTTCGGTTACCGGGGCGTTATCCGCCAGATGGGAATCGTCTGTCTTGGGCGGCGTCTTCTCCCCAAACGCCAGCACCCTGTCTGGCGTTACCTATACGCCTCCGGGTGGTGTGACCAGCGTGGTGCTAAGCTTGGTTTCGGGCGATCCACCCGGCCCCTGTCCGGCCATTTCGGACGAACTGTTCGTCGAATTTCGTCCTGTGCCGAAAATTACGCTGGATAGTATATTCTGTTCGCAAAACCTTTTGACTTACAACGTCGAATTCAGCGTTGAACCGGCAACCTCAATAGTACAGCCCAATACCGGCGTATTGAACGTGTTAGGAGGTGGACGGTTTCGGATCAGTGGAATTTCCAAAAACACAGACCTTGTGCTGGGCGTCTTCAACCCGGCCAACGATTGCGCCAATCAGTTGTTTGTACCAAAATTTGCCTGCGATTGCGTCGCTCCCGCCCTGCCGGTTTCCAAAGGGAACCGGGAAACCTGCTCCAACGAACCTTTTCCCGCACTCGAAGTAGAGGTTCAACCGGCAGATATTGCCGTGGACTGGTATGAATTTGCATCGGGCGGCACGCCGCTTGCCCAGGATGCCAACTTGTTCCAACCGGCAAAGGGAGGTACATATTTTGCCGAAACCCGCAACAAGATAAGCAACTGCGTATCACTCGGACGAACGCCGGTTTCCCTCACTATCAAACCCAGCCCCCTGGCAGATGCCGGCAATGATCAAACCGTTTGCCCCGGAATACCGGTATCGCTCACGGCTGCCGGCACAAACTATACTTATGAATGGAGCAACGGGGCAACAACCAAAACCATTATCGTTCCCGGTGAAGCCGCCACGTACTCCGTAACATCCATCTTAAATGGCTGCCGCGCGACCGATTCCGTCACCATATTCACCTGGCCTCCGGTTTTTGGCAGTATAAGCGTAACAAAACCGATTGATTGCCACGGCAATAAAACAGGCGCGCTGAGTGTTTCGGCCAGTGGCGGCACTTTTCCCTACACGGTAAAATGGTCGAATGGGCCAGCCACGCCTCAAAACGCCAACCTGCAAGCCGGCTTGTATGCCGCCACGGTCACGGACGCCAACGCCTGTCGCGATACGGCGAGCTTCGACCTTGGCCAACCCGCCCCCCTCACCGTGGCCGACACCACGATCGTATGGTCGAGCGGGTCATTCGACGGATATCTGTTTGTGACCGTGATCGGCGGAACGCCGCCTTATACGTACCAATGGGTGGAGAATGGTTTTGTAATGCCCAATGCAAACCAGAACAGTATAGATTCGCTGATCCAGGCCAAATATGCCGTGATCATCACGGATGCCAATGGTTGCACACACACAGAATTTTACTCCACGGTATCGGCGCCGGTGAAGCCGGGAGAAACATTCATGGTCGTATTTCCGAATCCGACCGCGGGGCTATTGTACATCCGGTTTCAATTGCCCCGATACAGCCCCGCGACGGCCTGGGTTACCGACATGCTGGGACGGACCGTATTCGACCGGCGAGCGTTCAACGTGATGAACGAAACGGTTGAATTACCGCTCTCCGCGCTTCCTTCCGGCAACTATCTGCTTCATGTACAGATCGACCAAATCCATACCGTCCAAAAAATAAGCATAAACCGTTGATAAAATGCTTGTACGCAAAATCAGACGCACTATTTGGATGTACTTAATTGCATTGTTGTCAGGCTGGCAATGCCTTGACCAGGAGATGAACGAACTGGAGTTTTTTTCCGTCGAAACTAACGCGTACACGGTATTGGGTATCGATTCATTTCAGGCCAATGGTATACTTTCCGGACTGACCGACATCCGGGTGGAAAACTGCGGTTTTGTGTGGTCGGACGATTTGACAGCCATATCGGGAACACAGCCGGGGGGAAACATCGTTGTGGCAGACCAGCAAGTCGGGAACGGGCTTTTTAAAGCTAATCTACCGGCTAAAAAGGGCGGCGTCATCTATTTCAGGGCGTTTGCACGGTACGGCGACAGGCAGGTATATAGCGCCGCCATCGAAGCTTTTACCCTGGCGAATATCGTTGAAATGGCGGGGAAGGCTACCGTAGACAACCATACTGCCATTGTTTTCGGCCTCTTGAGCGGCATAGAAAATCTCGGTCTGCAATTGGAAACCTACGGGCACGTGTATTCGGCCAGCAACCCGGCGCCAGAAATAAAAAGCCCTGACTGCGACTCAGTCAGCCTCGGCCCCGTCAACGACGACGGATTGTTCCAGAGCAAACTCAACAATCTCAAGTTTAACACGCCATATTATGTGCGCGCATACGTAATTAGCGGTGGAAAAGCATTTTACAGCAATAACGTCGGTACCTTCAGTACACGCGACGGATGGGAACAGATTGAATACTTCCCGACAACTTACCAGGGCGGTTTTGCAATAGCCCATACATTGAATGGAAAGGCTTACGCCGGATTCGGTTGTCAGATAGAAGGTGGCTGCAAGGCTGCCCAGTTGACAGCAGATTTTTGGGAATTTGATCCTCTGGAAATGTCTGGCGCCTGGTTTCCCACCTCACCCGCCGCGGCTATCACCGAGCGCACTAATGCCTCCGGTTTTATTATCGGAGACACGCTTTATGTTTTGTTTGGCGAACAGGCCGGAGATTTTGGCGGCATTTTTACGCTGCTGAGTTTTAGAAAATTCCACCTGCCCACGCAGACCTGGCTCCCCGTGCCGCCACAACCGCCCCCCGGCCTGCTGCCCCGAACCGGCGCCGTGGCCTTTGCCCTGAAGGGTAAGGCCTACGTTGGAACCGGAAGACATGCAGATCAGTCGTTCAACCCTACCTGGCTATCCGACTTTTGGGAATACACGCCCGAAACCGGCGCCTGGCGGCAGGTCGCCTCCCTGCCGCAACAAGGCCCCCCGGGGCTACCCGATAATGGTGGCAGCCGTGAGGAAGCGGCGTTTTTTGCCTTCGATGACTTTGCCGTGGTGGGCGGCGGAGCACGGGGTGTGCTTTACTTGCGCGATTTCTGGAAATTCATACCGCCACAGTCGCCTCAGGATACCGGACAGTGGGCCCCCGCCAAAACCTTTGATGGACCGGGGAGAATCTGGGCCGTTTCGTTTTCCATCGGAAATCGCGGGTTTTACGGTACAGGTTACAACGACGGCTATTTCGACGATTGGTGGGAATACAGCCCGGATAACGACGAGTGGAAAGCACGAACCCGGTTTCAAGGGGCCAGACGCGGAAATGGCATGGGATTTTCAGTAAAGGAAAATGGTTATCTGTTTACCGGTATCGGGCGGATAGTGCAAAACGACCTCCCTACACAGGTAATCATGGCCGATGGCTGGCGGTATGTGCCGCTAGAATTTTAAAATTATTCAATTTCATCCCCAATTTTAGGACTTAAACCAAACGACAACACCATGTCCCGTCTCTTCGCCCTGCTCGCCGGCATCAACCGCTACCATCCTCAATCCGACGCCAACGTCAGCCATCTGCATGGCTGTCGGAACGACATTCTTTCACTGCAATCTTTTCTGGAGGACCGTTTCCCCGCCGGCCAGCGCGAGCTGGCGACCCTGCTCGACAACGACGCCACGTACCAAAACGTGATCGACCATTTCGGCCGGAAACTGCTGCTGCGGGCCGGGCCGGGCGACGTGGTATTGTTCGCCTACGCCGGCCACGGCAGCCGGGAAGGCGCCGCGCCCGAGTTTCTGAAATATTATCCCGAAGGCAAGGAAGAAACCCTGGTGTTGTACGACAGCCGCATTCCCGGCGGACTCGACCTGGCCGACAAGGAGCTCGCCGTGCTGATCGAACGCGTGGCCGCCCGGGGCGCCCACGTGGCGGTGCTGCTCGACAGTTGCCACTCCGGCTCCGCCACACGGGGCATGGAGGAGTTTATTTACGGCGCCGTCCGTCAGACTTCCAGCCGCACCGGCGCCCGCCCGCTGGAAAGTTATCTGCAGGGGGAATATTTGAAAAGAAAGGACTTTTACCTGCCCAACAGCCGCCATATTTCCCTGGCCGCCTGCGACCGCACCGAAAAAGCGTTTGAACTCACCAGTCAGCGCGGCCTGTTTTCCACCAAACTTATGCAGGTGCTGGAAAAAACGGGCGGCCAGATCTCCTACGCCGACCTGTACACCCAATGCCGCCTCGGCATGGCGCAGATCACCGACCAGCAGCGCCCGCAATTCGACACCTACGGTTATTTCAATGGTTACGACGGTTTTCTGAACCTGGGCGCCGCCTCATCCGGTAAAACCCTGCGCGTCTTTTTTACCGACAATACCTGGCAGGCCACCATGGGCGCCGTGCACGGGCTTCCGGTGGCATCGGGCAATCCGGCCACTTTCGAGGTACTGAAAAACGGGGAAGTACTCGGACAAGTGCGCAGCCGCGTGGTGGGCATGGAATCGAGCAGCCTGGAACAACCCACCTTTTCGCTGGCCGCTAAAGAAACGTACGAAGCGCGCCTCACCAGCCTGCCGGCGCCCCGGACGGTGTACTTGCTCCAGGGCGAAGCGGCCCAGATGAAAGAAGCCCTGCTGGCGCTGCAAAACTTTAGGCCCCTGCACTTCGATCTCAGCGCCGACGCCCCGCAGGCCGGCTGCCGGCTGGAAGTCTCCGCCGACCGGCTCCAATTGTTCCGGACTGCCGACGGCGCGCGCCTGCGCGCCATCGAGGGCACCGACCGCGCCAAAATGTTTGCCGACGCATTTGACAAACTGGAACAAATCGCCCGCTGGGAAAAAACGCTGGAACTCGACAACCGGGAAACCCGCATCAACCATGGCGACGTAGAGCTGATACTCGTGGAAATGGACCAGGCGGGAACGGTACTGCGCAAAACGACCGACCGGGAAATCGTGATCGATATCCTGCGCGTGAACAACGAGGATCAAAAAGTGCCCTTTCGCCTGGAGATCAGGAATAAAAACGCCGCGAAAGCGCGGCATTGCGCCCTGTTTTACGCCGACGACAGGTATGGTTTTCACGCGGTGGGATACAACGAACAAATTCCGGCCCAATCGACGGCCATCGCTATGGATAAAAACGCCGGGGGCGTTCAGTATGCCTTTGAGCTGAACGGCAAAACCGAGACGATGGACATTTTCAAACTGTTCGTCAGCAACAGCAAAATATCGGGCGAAGGCTTGCAACAAAACGGTTTTACCCTGGGCGAAACCGTCGATTACTGGACGACCCGCGGCGGTACGCGCGGCGACGCGGTTTCGCAGGCCAGGGCAATATTTGGCATGAGCGCGCCAACGCAACAGGAAGACGTGAATGACTGGTACGCCATCACGTTGCGGATCCGGTCGGTGGCCCGGCAGGCCGGCGTGGGCGATCAGGCCGTATCGCTGGCCAACGATTTTATCAAAATACGCCCCCACCGTACCTTCCGCTCAGGTGTGGCGCTGGCGTCGGCCAATAGCGGCAGCAGGAGCATAGAACCGATGTCGGTCATCGCTGAGTTGGCCCGTCACAGCGGCGTCGACTTGCTGCCCTTCGGCGCTTCCACCCGCGATACGGCGCCCCTCAACATGCTGGAACTGACCGACATCCAAAACGAAGCCGCGCTGGCCAGGCAGCCGCTGCAAATCGAGATTGCGGCACAATTGCAGGAAAAAGCCGGCTACGAAGACCTGCTCCTGCCGCTCACTTTCGACGGGCAACACCTGTTGCCCGTCGGCAAGGTAAAACGCCTGGCCAACGGCAACGCCCTTGTCAGCATCAACCGCCTGCCCGCCGCGGCCGACCAACGCCGCCGCAGCCTCGGAAAGGCACTGAAATTGTGTTTTCTGAAATTAGTATTGAGAAAAGAAGACGTGCAGCAACTCTGCTGGGCCGACTACAGCCGCGACACGGTAGAGCGCCGCTCCGATAACCTGCCGGCCAAAGTGGCGGCCGCCAAAAATATCCTCCTCGTCACCCACGGCATCATCGGCGACGCCAAATGTATGGCCGAGTGCATGCGCCGGGCGTACAACGAAAAACTGTTCGACCTCGTGCTCACCTTCGACTATGAAAACCTGAACACCAAAATCGAAGTCACCGCCGCCCGCTTAGCCGACAAACTCAAAGCCGCCGGCATCACGCCCGGATCGGGTAAAAAGATCACCATCCTCGCCCACTCGATGGGCGGCCTGGTCTCCCGTTATTTCATCGAAAACCTGCAAGGAAACAAGGTCGTATCCCATCTCATCATGGCCGGCACGCCCAACGCCGGCAGCGCCATTGCCAAACTGACCAACTACCGCGATTTCCTGATCCCGGTCATCACCCTGGCCATCAACTCGGCCTGGGGCATCCCGGCGGCAGGGGTACTCCTTGCCATACTCAAACACTCCAAAATGGTGACCCCCACCCTCGAACAGATGTACATCGACCACCCCGACGGCTTCCTGAAAAACCTCGCCAAAACCGCCGACCCCGGCGTGCGCTACAGCATCGTGGCCGGCAACCTGCACGACTTTCTGAACAGCAACGCCGAACAAAAGGCGCTCATGGACAAACTGCTGGGCCTCGGCGGAAAACTGTTTTACGGCAAGGAACCCAACGATCTGGCCGTCAGCATCGAGAGCATCAAAGCCGTGCCCGCCACGCGGAAGCCGGCGCCCGAAGCCGTCGTGGTGGCGGGGAACCATTTGAATTATTTCGAGGAAGAGGGGTGCGTGGGGGCGATTATGGGGTTTGTGAAAAATCCAACGCCGTAGATTCAACCGGAAAGTCCTTTATCCCCCTTCAAATAATTCCGGTGCGACACGATAAGCCGGTGCCGTTTTTCATCAAAGTCAATGATTTTTACAATAATGTTTGTTCCCGCGGGAAAAACTTGGTTATTATCGCCTTCAAAATGGGTTTTTGGCCCGGTAGCCTCGGTTCCATCCGGCAGAGAGACGACAACAAAACTACCTTTTTGGGGTAAATATTCCATTGTCGCCAGGTAGTTCGACCCAATGGGGTATTTTTTCAATAAAACAGGCCAGGGGTTTTCTTCCATTGCTTTCATGCTAAGTGAAATCTGCCGTTTTTCCAGATTGACATCCATCAATTTAACCCGTACCCTGTCGCCAATTGAAACGTGTTTGTTTGGTTTATTAAAAATCTTGGTCCAGCTGAAATCAGTTTCATGCACCATGCCGACCAACCCGGAATCGAGCCGTACAAAGATGCCGTAATTGGTCATATTGGTTACTTCTGCTTCGTAAACGCCGCCAATATTGGCATTAAGATTTTCAAGTTCGGTTTGAAGCAGGTAGAGCAAAGACAGTGACATTTTCCGTTTGGGCCGGTCGATTGTTACAATTTGCACCTGCAATTCCTGGCCGATCTCAAATTGATCTTTGGGTAAAATATTTTTTCGCCAGGAAATTTGACTGATATGCAGCAGTCCCTCCACCCCTTCAAGAATTTCTAAAAAAGCGCCATAATCCTTAAACTGCACCACAACGCCGCTCACCACGGCTCCTTCTTTGATCCAATCCGGCAGATTGTCCCAGGGATGAGGTTGCAATTCTTTTGCGCTAAGTTCCACCCTTTTTTTTGCGTCGTCAAAATTAATATTAATGACTTTAACCCGGATGGGTTGATTGATGCGGACGGCCTCGTAGGGGGTTTTCCGGCCCCAGCTCAGTTGTGACTTATGGATCAGCCCATCCACGCCATTGAAACGGGCAAAGGCGCCAAAATCGGTTATGTTGGTCACAATGCCTTCGAAAATCTGCCCGGTTTCGAGGTGCTTCAGGGTGTTTTCGCGTTGTTCGGTGATATAAGCTTCCAGGATGGGCCTGCGGCTGAGCACGGCATTGTGGGTATTTTCCGTGATTTTAACCACCATAAAGTCGAACTCCATGCCGATAAATTGTTCCATATCATGCTGGATACGGGTGTCAATTTGTGAAGCGGGCAAAAAGGTTTCCAGTTCATCCACCATAACACAGAAACCGCCTTTCACCATGCGCTGTATAAACCCCCTGATCGGCAGGCCTATAAAATGGGCTTCTTTTATCCTGCTCCAGGTGGCTTGATCGCGGGCGTCGAGGTATTTATATGTTTTGATGAAATTATCGGCGCTCAGGGAAATCAGTCCCGGGTTTTCTTCGGCTTCGGTTTTGGCGGCCCGCACTTCTTCTATTTTGGCTGAAATTTCAGCAACGGCTTCGTTGTCATTGGCAGCCCGGTAGTACTCCAGGATGCGGGTGAGCAGGTCTAAAGCGTAGTTATAATTTTTTCTCTCGGCTTCAAAATCGGCCAGTTCGCGCTCCGCCTCGGTTTGGTTGGCCCTGTCGCCCATTTGCCGGAAAAGGTGAATGGCGGACTCCAGCAAATTGACGATATTGGCCTGATTGCCCAGCTCGCGGTAAGTTCTGGCCAGTTCCAGGTAAGCGCGCGCCAATTGGGCGAGGTCGTTTTTATCTTTGTACAGGTTGAGCGTCCGTTCGAGGTAAGCGGAGGCTGAAAAAGGATCGCCGGATAGTTTTTCCAGTTTAGCCAGTGCGTTGAGCGACTCCAGTTTTCCGATCAGATCCTGAAGGTCTTCGAAGCGGGACAGGGCGAATTGCAGGTTTTCCCGGGCTGTATCGAGTTTCTCCTGGTGAAGATCGGCCAACCCGGTCTTTAAACTTGTACGGGCCGCCTGTATGTATCCTTCATCCAGGTCTTCGATCGCCAGACCGGGCGTTTTACCACTTTGGAGTTTTCTGGGGTTCAGAACAGCCTCTTTAATTTCCCGGTAAATTTCGCGCCCCACGGCATCGGAAATGTCCTGAACGGAAATCCCCCTGCTTTCCAGATCGTTGATAAATGTCCTGGAAATTTTCTGGCGGGCATC
>CALEYM010000306.1 GCA_937926185.1 uncultured Bacteroidota bacterium
ACGGCAAGGTTATGGTTTCGGCCTGCTGGGCAACATAGTGATCGGTATCCTCGGCGCCTTTGTCGGAAGCTGGCTGCTCGGCCAGATTGGCGTGCGTATCGGCAGCGGACTGGTCAGCCATATCATTACGGCGGTAATCGGCGCGCTGGTGCTGTTGTTTTTGATCGGGTTGGTAAGGAAGGGGAAATAGGTGTGCTGTCAATTCCGGAAGTTCAGATCTTTCGCCGGCGACTGTTGATTCATAGCGTTCACCGTTTCCGGCGCTACCTGAATTTTAGTTAGTTCGGCAACGTTTTTTCCGGTAAATAGCCCGAACCCTTCGGACAGATTGGTATACACGGGTATGATTTCGGCCCCGGTTAGTCCGGAATTGGCCGAAGCTCTTTCCTGGTATTCTTTTATTTCCTTGCCGCCGCCGGTCAAGGTTATGTCGATGCCGTCGAAGTAGCGGAACCGGTCGTTCGTGGCAGGTATGTTTTCTACCAGGAAATTATAGAAGGTTTCGCCGTTGATCTTTACTTCGCCTTTATACTGACCGCCGGCTACGAGCGTTTCGCTCCGTTCGGTATTGTAAGCGGGTGTCCAATAGAGTGTATCGCGCCGGATCAGGGCGCCTTCAGGCGTTTCTTCGCGGTAGCGTATCTGAAGATCGACCCTGAAATAAACACCGTTTACATCCGTGCGCCAGACGACGGAGGTGGGGCTGGTGCGGATAAAACTAATACGGGCCGGTATTTGCTGGGGATTGGGCGTTTGGAAGTTGAAAGTTGCCGGCAGGGTAGTTTCGGCTGTCACGTCGGGTTTGCCGTCGGCGCGGATCATGCGGAAACGGTACGTTTCGCCTTCCTGGAGGGTTTCTTTGGTTTTGTACAGCCAATTGGGTTGGGTGGCGAATATGCCACCCTGGCGCACGTAACCTTCAAGGTTGCCGTCGACGCGCTGTAACTGAATTTGCTGACCTGTGCTGACGCGTTCGAGGTACACGTCGATGGCGTTTTCCGGATAATACAGCGAATCGGCGATCTGCGCGATTTCCAGCGCGTTGGTTTCCGGATCGAGGAATGCTTTTTCCACCCGGAGATAGTGGGCGGTATCTTTGGGCGACAGGATGCCGTATACCGCCGGAATTTCTTTCCAGGGGGCTGTTACTTCAAAATCGTTGGAGCAAGCTTGTATCAGCAGGACAGCCGGCAGCAGCAAAAAAAGTAGTTTTTTCATGTTTGGGTGGTTGAATGCGCAAAGGCGCGGCAAAATTACACCAATTAGCGGTAGCAAATAGAAAAAGCCTTGCTATTCGCTGACATGTAGGATTTTTTGAAAAAACGCTTTTTCCGTCAGTACGGTTTCGTTTTCCATGTCCTGTCTGAGCATATAGACGGATTTTTTATCCTTATGGTTGAGCCGCATGAGTTTTTCCGTGTAGCGGATGATGTTGAGATAATTCGTGCGGTGGTAGCCGAGCACCCGTTTGCGATGGATGTAGTTGCGCATCGCGTCGAGATGCGATTCCAGTGTTTCGTATTCGCCCAGGTCGTAGTAGGTTTTGAGCAGGAGGGTTTTGGCGGCCAGGTTGAGCAGCGGGTCGCGGTAATTGGCCCGCTGCAGGAGTTCCAGCACAAAGTCGTATCGTTTTTCTGCGTATTCCAGTCGCGCCAGGTTGAAACTGAAAGAACTTTCGCGGTATTGTTTTTCCAGGCGGTTTTTGTATTCCACGATAAAAAACCGTACCCATTCCAGTTCGCCTGTGTGCAAACCCGCGGCCACGATGTTGTGATAGGTGAAACGGGAAAGCACGCCGTTCTCCAGCAAATACCGTTTGGACAATCCCTCTTTGTACAGGTCCAGCGCTTCGCGAAAAAAACGGCTTTCCCCGGCATTGATCCGGCGCACGCAGTAATTGATCGCCAGAATAAAAAGGCCGGACATTTCTTCATCAAAAAACAAGGCCGATTGTTCGAGCAATAACTCCTTAAAGCGTTGAAAATGAACCTCTTCATTCGGATTTAGCAGCATCCGGTAACAATGCAGGTACACGGCAACAGCCGGCAGGCCGGCCATTTCTTCCCGTTCGGCCAATGCGACAACCGCTTCATCCATTCCGCTTTGCCGCTCAGATTGGTACACCGACTCATGGGCGTTCAGCAGGCAGATCAGCCGGAGTTTCTGTGCCAGGTAGATCGCATCGGCGGCGCCCGACAATAGCCGCAGCCGCGATACGTCGGTCGGGTTTTGGGTGTAGGCCAATTGGTGCGCCTCCCATTGCAATTTATAGCGGCAGTCGTGGTAATGGGCGTTGCGCAGGGGCTGCGCTTCGAGGGCCTTTTCCAACTGCCGCTGCGCCCGGTCGAATGCGCCGTTCAGTTGCCGTTTCCGGTATGCTTTGGCCAGGTAGATTTGATTGCTTAAGAGGTCGTCGCCCCATGCTTTAACGGTCAGGTACTGTTCCAGCAGGCGGTGCAGGTAACTCATCAGCAACCGGAGTTTTTGTTCGTCGAAGGGCGCCTGACCGAACAGATGGCTCCAGGTTGTTTCGCGCGAAGGCGCCGGTTGCGTGACCAGCCATTCGAACAGACCGGTCAAATCCTGCCGCTGGTTGTAAAACGGCGAACGCAGAAACTTCCGGACTTCC
>CALEYM010000307.1 GCA_937926185.1 uncultured Bacteroidota bacterium
AACTCATAACTCATAACTCATAACTCATAACTCTTTTTAATCCCCTCCACTATCCGGACCCCAGGCCGTTCCAGGCCGGGCGGGCCATACCGGGTAAGAGTTACTGCCGGATTGAAGCTACCGGGTTTGACGGGCAAGGCCGGAACAATTTCACTTTGTTCCCTTCACGCTTTTCCCACACTTTTCCCAACTGGCTGCACCCGCATCCCGCGTTACACTAAACCGCCGGCACGTCTCTTTAACAAAAAAAAGCGTTCCTGAAGGAAGGAGCGCTTTTTTTGTTGCGGTACTAAATTTAAAAGCAGGTTTATTACCCAATAAGTTTTTTCTTTACAAAAAATAGTTTATTTTTTTATTTTTGGACTTTCATCGGTTGAAATGGCCAAAAACAGACTACCTCCGGTTCTCAGCCAACTCGAATTGCTTTCACACGGCACGTCACGTGTGACCGTAACAAGTGACGAACTTAGTGTGACGGATATTATCCGGTTCGTCGATTTCGACTTTTTCGGAGAGCATTTTCGGTCAGATCACTTTACTGTCATGTTGGTAACGCGTGGCTGGGTGAAATTGTCCGTCAATCTGCGCCCATTCATGCTCAAAAAAAATGGGCTTGTAGTTGTTTCTCCAAATACCATAAAACAGCTTATCGGCGCGTCAGAAACCGCTCGGGGAATGGTAGTACATTTTACCATGCATTTTATGAACCGGGCAGGTTTGCCGGAGCGCTCAAATGATCTGCTTAGCTATTTCAGTTCCCAATACAAACCCAATTGGGAACTCGAGCCGGTCGATGGCAATGTGATCGAAAAGAACATGCGCGAGCTACTCAAACGCTGCGAACTGTCGGGCCGGCCATTTGGCAAAGAGCAATTAAATCATACCTTTCTCGCCTTCCTCTATGAGATCGCGGCTCAGGGACAGAAATACTCCCCTCCGCTGATAGGGCACCTGACCCGTAAGGAAGAACTTGTTATCCGATTTGCCGACCTTGTCACGAATCACTTTCGCCGGGAACGCACTGTACGGTTCTACGCTAAATCCCTGAACGTAACGCCTAAATATTTGACCGAGACCGTGAAAGAAATAAACGGCAGAACCGCTGGCGACATCATTGACGACTTCGTAATTCTTGAAAGCAAATTCCTGCTTCAGAAGACGGAAAACACGGTTGCTCAAGTTGCCGATTTGTTAAACTTCAGCGACCAATCTTTTTTCGGCAAGTATTTTAAGCGCGCAACCGGAATTTCTCCAAAAGAATTTAGAACGGGCATTCACTAACCCACCCACCGAATGCATAACCGACATTTTGACCAATTCTTCCGAATTGGCAACCTTCTATTGGCTCATAACTGACCCGACCTTTGCACCGGCAACACAATAAAAGCGTTGCAGTACTTAAAACGATAAAATTATGGTGCAAATCATCAAAATCACTTTGGCCATCATTTTTGGCGCGGCAATCCTCGCCAAATTATCCGGGAAGACAAATGAAACCTTCGAAAAATCAGGGTATGGCCGCCCTTTCATGTACGCTTTGGTTTTTGCTGAGGCCCTGTTTACAGCCGGCTTGTTTACGCCGTACGATTTATGGGCGGCAATCGGCTTGCTCGCCATAATCGTTGGCGCAATTGTAACGCTAATACGACAGCATGTTGCTCCTGCCAAATTTGGAATGGCTGTTCTGTCCCTGATTCTCCTTTCGGCGCTTTTGGCTTTATCAGAATGGTCGGATGCATGGCATACCAATTTGATTTTCTAAACTTAAATATAATTAATATGAACAAGATGTTAGTAGCTGTATTCGAAGACGAAACTACAGCGTACGAAGGCCTGAGCGCCTTAAAAGAATTGCATAGCAACAGCGATATTACGCTTTACGCCACGGCTGTAATTAACAAAGACGAAAAAGGCAAACTGGAACTCAAAACAGCAGCCGATCATGGGCCTCTTGGCACGACAACCGGCCTGTTGGCAGGAAGTTTGATCGGCCTCGTTGGTGGCCCCCTTGGACTGGCCGTCGGAGCGGCAGCCGGGGCCCTTGCCGGAGTCATTTTTGACATTGATTCCCAGGAAGCGAATACCCAATTTGTTGATGAAGTTTCAAAAGCATTGGCAAACGGCCAGACCGCAATTGTTGCGGAGATTGACGAAACATGGAGCGTTCCCGTTGATACACGACTGCGCGAAACAAATGCGATAGTGTTCAGAAGACTGAAATCCGAAGTAGTCGAGGATCAGATAGCCCGCGAGTCGAAGGCCATCGCGAAAGAGTACGAACATTTGAAAGAGGAATTAAAAGAGGCAGGAGAAGAAAAGAAAGCCGAAATTAAATCTGCAATAGCAGAACTTGAACGCAAAGCGAAAGCCGTCAACGATCATATCAGGAGCAAATTGAATGAGATCGACAAAGAGTTTGAAGAAAAAAGCGCGGCTATGCAATCGCAAATACAACTTGCCCGTGACAGCAGAAAAGCGAAGCGCGAAAAACGGTTGAGCGAAATCAAAACGGAATACAACGCAAGGGTTGAGAAGTTGAAAGAAGCTTCAAAATTGATCGCCGAAGCTTTTAACGCCAACGAAATCTCCCGCCCGCCAAAGTCTTCCGGCTCGCCCCGGTATCAAACGGACATTTTAGACATTCATCACCAGGTTGTTCGGACAAAGTCCAATTGAAATAAGTTCAAACCCGGTGACCAGGTAAAACGCTGATAAGCGCATCAAAGCAAGTTTTGATGCGCTTTTTTTGAAGCCTAACCCTAATTTTGTTACAAATCCAGGCAAACGTGTGCAAAGGATTTTTTCAATGTTGAAACAATCAGATTTTTCTTCCCCGGTACCGGCGGCTAAACCCCGCCCATGCCTGCAAACCACCGGTATGCACCGCAACAACGGTGCTTCCTGCCGGGAAATAACCTTTTCCGAGCAAATCAAACAGTCCGTACATCGTCTTGAGGGTATAAATCGGATCGAGCAATACCCCGTTTTCAAGATAAAACGCTACAGCAAAATCGATCCACTCCGGCCGGTAAGCGGCGAAACCGTCCTGACAATAACCGGCGATTACCCGGAAATCCGGCGCGCGACCGGGTACTATGTCAGCAATCCTCGCCCGGACGGATGCTTCATCCACCCCATAAGGAGCAGCCGGGAAAACCAGGGCAGTGCCGGCGTCGCCAAGTCCGGCAATCACGCCCGCGGCCGTACAGCCGGTGCCGGCAGGTACGGCAACAAATAAAGGATCGCCAGTTTTCTGGCTTATTTGGTTGAGAATTTCTTTGGAGATGCGCATACAATTGCGCGCGGCAGCCGGCGTGGAGCCGCCTTCGGGCAAAGGATAGTAGCCCGGAAAATCCGCAATAATCCGGCGAATCGCGGCGCTGTCCGCTCCCTTGTCATAGTCTTTTTTGGAAACCGGGAAAATCTGCATACCGCAAGAGCGGGCAAACGTCAAGGTGGGGTTGGACAGGTCGGCCGCCTGCCCGCGCACGATGGCGGCGGCAGGAAATCCGTACAGGCGCCCGGCGGCAGCCACGGCATGGACATGATTGGACAACGGGCCGCCGAAGGTTAAGATGCCGGTATATTCGCCTTGTTGAATGAGCGGAAGCAGGGGCTCCAGTTTGCGCCATTTGTTGCCGTGGATGGCGGGGTGTAAAAGGTCGTCGCGTTTGAGGTAGAGGGAAATGTGGGCGGCCGTGCCGGGGTGATAGCGGATAGGGGTAAGTGGCGATAGGAAACGGTTCATGGGTCAGGCAAGCGCCTATTGAAACATATTTAATTCCAGTTTCACCCGGCGCACGTATTCCAAGGTCATACCGGCAAATTCGGCGATTTCCTCGTCGGAGAAACGGTTGGTTTTGAGCATACGGACGACTGTTTCGTGCTGATGTTTTTCGATGCCTTTTTCTTCACCTTTTTCAAGTCCTGCAAGGTAGAGTTCGTCGGTCTCAATATCGTAATGGATAGGCATGGCTTGAATTTCTTTTAATGAAATCGGGTGCAATTTACGGAGTCTGGAGAGGACATGCAACTGTCCGCGTCGGCAACCAACCCGGCGACAGCCGCACGGCTTTTCACCTGTATTTCGGCGACGAGGT
>CALEYM010000308.1 GCA_937926185.1 uncultured Bacteroidota bacterium
CATACAGCAATATTCAGCACCTGAACGGTGTCAATTATTTCGACCTTATTTTGTTGTCCAGGCATTGGAACAATATCGAGCCGCTTAATACGCCGTATAAGATCATTGCGGCCGACATCGACAACAATGGGGTGGCCGACATATCCGATTCGCTGGAAGCCAGGAAACTAATCCTGGGCATCGATCCTCAGTTTCTGTACAATACTTCCTGGCGCTTTATCCGCAAAGATTATTTTTTTCCCGATCTCCTGAACCCCTTTCAGCCGCCTTTCCCGGAGTCGTTCACTATCCCGAACCTGGATACCGATGCAGGTTTTGTCGATTTTATTGGCATCAAGATCGGAGACCTAAACCACAACGCCATTACGACAAACCTGACCGATTCGGCCTACTTCGCCTGGATCGACGGCGTGGTGCGTATCGATACGGACGAAAATTGCACGGCAGACACCGGCGAGCCGCCGCTGGGCGACTGGACGGTGCGGGCGCAGAGCCAGTTCGGAACCTTTTACGGCAAAACCAATGCGGGCGGCCAGTTTTCCATCGCGGTACCGCCCGGCCTGTACACCGTCAGTTTGCTGGAACCCAATAACCTGTGGGCCGTTTGCGTCAACCCGCTGACTAATGTGCAGGCCAACTGGCTAAGCCACACCGATGTCGCTTTCCCGGTGCAAATTGAAACGGAATGCCCCTACATGGAGGTCGACCTGGCCGCGCCGTTCCTGCGGCGTTGTTTCAACAACGTGTATACTGTTAGTTTTTGCAATAAAGGCACCGCCGCGGCCGAAAACGCCTCGGTGGAAGTCAATTTCGACCCGTACATCGAGGTGCTGAGCAGTACGCTGCCCTGGACTTCGGTAAATAACAACCTGTACAAGTTTTCCCTGGGCGACGTGCAGCCGGGCGAGTGCGGATCTTTTTATGTAACGTTTTACCTCGATTGCGAAGCCGGATTTGGGCAAACGCACTGTTCTTCGGCGCATATCCTGCCCGATACCCTTTGTACGCCGCCTGACCCGCTCTGGAGCGGCGCCAACCTTGAATTGAGCGGACGCTGTGAAAACAACGAAGTCGTCTTTACCATTAAAAACGCCGGCGCCGCCATGACCGAACCGGAACAGTACGTGGTGATCGAGGATATAATGATCCAGATGAGCGGCGGCGGCCCGGTATTGCTGGGCGCCGGACAGTCGCAAACCGTCACCCTGCCCGCCAACGGCTCCACCTGGCGGCTCGAAATTCCGCAGGCGCCCAACCACCCCAGCAGCACCCGGATGGCCGCCTGGGTGGAAGGCTGCGGCGTCAACGGCAGCGGAAACTTCAGCACGGGGTTCGTTACCCAATTCCCCTTTGGCGACGAAAGCCCGGCCTACGATACCGACTGCCAGGAAAACATTGCCAGCTTCGACCCCAACGACAAAACGGGTTTCCCGCGCGGCGTACACGAAGAGCACTTTATTCCGGAAAAGCAGGAGATAACTTACCGTATCCGTTTTCAGAATACCGGTACCGACACGGCTTTCAATATTGTCATTCTCGATACCCTTTCTGAGCGCCTCGACCTGGCCACCCTGCGCGTGGGCGCTGCCAGCCACCCATACTCGTACAATATCCTCGGCCCGGGCGTGCTCCAGTTTTTATTCCAAAATATCCTGTTGCCCGACAGCAACGTGAACGAAGCGGCCTCCCACGGCTTCGTGCAATTTACTGTCCGCCCCAAATCGGACCTGCCCAAACCGGCGCTCATCGAAAACCAGGCGGCTATTTACTTCGATTTCAACGCGCCGGTGATCACCAACCGCACGCTGCATACCGTCGGAGAAAAATACCTCGACGTGTCCAACGTCGTGTTCCGGCCCGGTCTGGAACTGGACGTTTATCCCAATCCCGCTGCTTCCTTCGCAACTTTTTACCTCAAAAGCGCCCGCCCGATGCAAGGCCGGCTGGTTCTATCGGATGCGCAAGGCCGGATTGCCCGGGCGCAACCCTTCCAATCCAATGTTTTTGACGTCTCCCTTACAGGCCTGCCCCCCGGCCTGTATTTTTTCCGGCTGGAGTCGGAGGGTAAAGTAGTGGCGGCGGGAAAGATCGGCGCGGTACCGGGCAAATAGCGGTGAAATAAGGTAATCGACTCGTCATTTATTAAAAAAAATTCCCGCGCAAAATTTACATTTGCCCGACGGGTCGTTAACCAAACCGCACAGGAAACAATACCGGCCTTATCGCCCGTACCATCATTCATGAAATACGGTTTTATCATCGACAACCGGAAATGTATCGGCTGTCATGCCTGTACCACTGCCTGTAAAAGTGAACATGAAGTGCCGGTAGGCGTGTTCCGCACCTGGGTCAAACAGGTGGAGAAAGGTACTTTCCCCAACACCCGGCGACTGTTTTCCGTGCTGCGATGCAACCACTGCTCCGATGCGCCCTGCGTGGAAATATGCCCCGTGGAAGCGCTTTACTACCGCCCCGACGGCATTGTCGATTTTAATAAAGACCGCTGTATCGGCTGTAAATCGTGCATGCAGGCCTGCCCGTACGACGCGCTCTACATCGACCCCGATACCCGCACGGCGGCCAAATGCAATTATTGCGCCCACCGCGTGGATGTAGGCCTCGAGCCCGCCTGCGTGGTCGTGTGCCCCGAACACGCCATCATTTCCGGCGATATGGACGACCCCGGTTCCGAGATCAGCGAAACCCTGTCACGGCACCAGACGACCGTGCGCAAACCCGAAAAAGGCACGATTCCCAACCTGTTTTATATCGACGCCGACGAATTTTCCCTCACCCCAATGGCAGCCAACCAACCGGAGGACAATCTCTGGAGCGCGCAAACCCGCGGCGTGGGCCACTTTGCCCGGTATACCGAGCGGATGGCATGGCAGGGTGAAGACCTGGTAAAAGAGTTGCTGGAAAAAAGCGGAAACACCCTCGATGTGCCTGGCGGCGAGTCATTTACGCCGCAAAAAAGTATCGAAGTACTGACCGGTAAAAGCGCAAAAAGGGTGTATAACGCCCCGGACAAAGGTCTGCTCTGGGGCTGGGAAGTGCCCGCCTACGTGACCACCAAGGCCGTGGCCTCCGGCGCTTTTCTGGTGCCCATGCTCGCCCTCACGGTACAGAAAAGGTACGTATTCGACTGGCTGATCAACCTGTTCACCGGCGCCATCATCAGCCTGGTCTTTCTGGTTGCCACCACCGCGTTATTGATAAAAGACCTCGACCAGCCGCGGCGCTTTTTATACGTACTGCTGCGCCCCCAGTGGAAATCCTGGCTGGTGCGCGGCGGCTACACGCTCGCTGTCTTTGGCGCTTTGCTTACGCTGACGGCAGTCGCCATCCGACTTGGCGGCGGCAGGGTGTGGGGGGCTATTCTGCCCTGGGCGGCCTATACGACTGCACTTGCTGCCATTGTCGCTGCCGTGTACACCGCTTTCCTGTTTGCCCAGGCGCGCGGGCGCGACTTCTGGCAAAGTCCGATCCTGCCGCTGCACATGCTCATCCACGCCTTCGTGGCCGGCGGGGCCGTATTTGTGCTGTTGGATGGACTCGGGCTGGCCGAAACCGGCAATTTCGCGGTTTGGGTGTTGATGCTATCCCTTTGCGCCAACCTGCTGGTACTGCTGGCCGAACTCACGATCACCCACCCCACGGCCGATGCCAAAGCCGCGGTGCGGATGATCGTGAAGGGCCGCTACCGCAACCGCTTCCGGTGGGCGGTAATGGGCGGAAATGTACTGCCGCTGCTCCTGCTGACCGCGGCGCCGGCCTCCTGGCCGGCAGCGACGGCGATTGCCCTGCTGACCATTTCCGGCATTTATCAGATAGAAAAGATTTGGGTGGAAGCGCCGCAGCGGATCGCGTTGAGCTGAATCCTACAGCTGCTTCGGCGCCGGCACCGCGTTTTTGATCGGTTTCACCGTTTTCAGATAGACATAAATGGCTTTCAGGTCGTCGTCGGTCATGTTGCGGTACAGCGGCCAGGGCATTGGCGGCAGGATGGGACGGGTGCCGTCCATACCTTTGTTTTTGCCTTCGCGGATGGCTTTCAGGAATTGCGCTTCCGTCCAGGCGCCCATGCCCGTGTCGTCGGGCGTGATATTGGCCGCGTACGAAACGCCCCAGGGGCCGGCGGCGGCGGTCATGCCCGGGCTGAATACGGCCACATGCTGTTCGGCAATCATTTTCTTTTTGTCATCCGTGGCAAAGGGTTCGTCGGCGGGATGGCCCATGAAACGGCGCGTCATGTCGGGCTCCGGACCCCGCGGGCCCATATTTTTCGGGGTGTGACAATCGTCGCAGCCGAGAATGGAAACCAGGTACTCGCCGCGTTCTACGGGGGCTTTTTCGGTAGTCTCCGGCGCAGTGGCGGCGTTTGCTTCAGGAGTTTGTTGCTGACAGTTACTCAGGACAACCAGAATGGCGGCAAGGCCAAGTGCAAAAAACAAGGGTGTTTTCATCGTTTACAATTTAAATGTGAGTGTGCGTGCCGCTGCACGTAATCGTAGGCGCCTTTGAAGCGTACGATGCGGCCGTAGGTTTTCGGGCTGATGCCGATATTGTCCTGAAAAGCGCGTTGCAACTGCCGTTTGCCCACGAATACCTTGCCGCACAGCTCGTCAACAGATTGTTGTCCTGCCGCCATGCGGATGTACTGCATGGCTTCCGGGAAATAAAAACGTCCGCGTTGGGCGTACATGGCCACCCGGCGCCGGAAAAACGCCTCGGCGATCTGTACCCGGTGTTCGTTGGTGGGCGCCTCCAGGATACGATGTTCCAGATCGCCGAGGCATGGACCGAAAAACGTGTGCAACTCCGCGTAACTGTCCACCAGGTCGGCGATTGGGAGATTAAAGAGCGTAACGAATGTTTCCGGCTTGCAACTGATACCGAACATTCCGGTGCCGCCCCGCATCCGGAACATAACCGGTTCAAGGTGTATACCCCCGATAAACGATTCCGGAAAGTCGACCTGACGCCCGGCCAGAATGCCCGTGTGCGTTTTATGCGGTGTAACATGAAAAATCATCTCTACCAGCCCGGAGGCCAGGCAATATTGCCACGACGACAACTCGGAGGCCGGGCCGTCGGCATGAACATACCAAAAGGAGTCAATGTAGGGCTTCAAATCGGAGGGGATAGCAAAATGACGGGTAGCGATTTTCATTTTCTTTTCAAATTTCAGGACAAAGATCGGGGGAGGTAAGGGATGCGGGATTGGAAAAAAGCGACATTTTTATGGGATGTGTTAAAGGGAAACTTCTAATACCTGCTAGGACGCACAAAACTATGATGCTGGTCGCATTTATAAGCGTTAAACCTTTCCCGTTAAGTTTATTTTCGATCTTTACCCCAAAACAAAAAATACCGCCCTATACAGCAACGATTCATGCCGTCCATTATTGAAAAACTCGCCGAATCCCTCGGACTCATTCCCGACCTCCACAAACCGCAAACCGACGACCCGCTCGAACGCCTGCAACCGGGCAGTGCGCTGACCCATTACCCGCCACCCGAGCGCTGGAACGATTGGACGGAATACGAAGCCAAAGCCTGGCCGCGCCGCGAAAAAAAGACCTACGACATCGTGCCCACCACTTGTTTCAACTGCGAGTCGGCCTGCGGCCTGCTGGCCTACGTGGATAAAGCCAACGGTCAGGTGCGCAAGTTCGAGGGCAACCCCTACCACCCCGCCTCGCGCGGGCGCAACTGCGCCAAGGGGCCCGCTACCATCAACCAGATCACCGATCCTGACCGTATCCTGTACCCCCTGCGCCGTACCGGCAAACGCGGCGAAGGTAAGTGGGAACGCGTCAGTTGGGACGAAGCGTTGGATGATATTGCCGGCCGGATCAGAAAAGCATTGCAGGAAAAACGCCATAACGAGATCGCCTACCACGTGGGCCGGCCCGGCCACGAAGGCTACATGGACCGCGTGCTTCAGGCCTGGGGCATCGACGGACACAACTCCCACACCAACATCTGCTCTTCGGGCGCCCGCTTCGGTTACGCCATCTGGCACGGCTATGACCGCCCTTCGCCCGATCACGCCAACGCACGCGTCATCCTGCTCATCTCGGCCCACCTCGAATCGGGGCACTACTTCAACCCGCATGCCCAGCGCATCATCGAGGGCAAAATGAACGGCGCCAAACTGATCGTGATGGACCCGCGCCTGTCGAACACCGCCAGCCTGGCCGACCACTGGCTGCCCACTTACCCCGGCGCCGAGGCCGCCGTACTGCTGGCTATGGCCAAAGTGATCCTCGACGAGGGGCTGTACGACCGCGACTACCTGAAAAACTGGGTGAACTGGCAACAATGGCTGGAAAGCTCGTTTCCTGGCACGCCGCTGGTGTTCGAACAGTTTATCGAAAAAATGCGTGAAACCTACGCGGACTACACGCCGGAATTTGCAGAACAGGAAAGCGGCGTAAAAGCGGCGACCATTCGCGAAGTGGCTATTGAGATCGGCAAAGCCGGATCGCGTTTCGCCTCGCACAACTGGCGCTCGGCCGGATCGGGCAACCTCGGCGGCTGGGCCGTGGCCCGTTGCCTGCATTTCCTCAACGTACTCACCGGTTCCGTGGGTACCGAAGGCGGCACCAGCCCCAACGACTGGAACAAGTTCAAACCCACGTTTTTCGACCAGCCGCCGGCCCAAAAGTTCTGGAACGAACTGCATTTCCCGAAGGAATACCCACTGGCGTTTTTCGAAATGTCGTTCCTGTTGCCCCACTTCCTCAAGGACAAACGCGGCAGGCTCGATACGTACTTTACCCGCGTGTTCAACCCCGTGTGGACCTACCCCGACGGCTTCGTGTGGATGGAAGCGCTCAGCGACGAGCAGGCCGTGGGCTGCCACATCGCCCTCACGCCTACCTGGAACGAAACGGCCTATTTCGCCGACTACGTGCTGCCCATGGGCCACGCCTCCGAACGCCACGACCTGAACAGCTACGAAACCCACTCGGGCACCTGGATCGCCTTCAGGCAACCCGTGCTGCGTGAAGTGGCGCGACGGCAGGGCAAAGACGTTCGTTTTACGTACGAAGTAAATCCCGGCGAAGTGTGGGAAGAAGACGAGTTCTGGATTCAACTCTCCTGGCGCATCGACCCCGACGGCTCGCTGGGCATTAAAAAACACTTCGAATCGCCCTACCGCCCCGGCGAATGCGTTACTGTCGACGAATACTACCGGTACATATTCGAGCACACCAAAGGCCTGCCCGAAACCGCCGCCCGCGAGGGCCTGTCTGCTTTGGAATACATGCGCAAATACGGCGCTTTTACAGTGGAAAAATCAGGTTACAAAAAGAACGAAAACCCGCCGGGCGAAAAAGACCTCGCTGGCGCCGTCACCGACCCTAAAACCGGCCTGATCACCCAAAACGGCAAAACCATCGGCGTGGAAGTAAACGGCAAAGCCTGCACAGGCTTTCCGACCCCCTCGCGCAGGCAGGAGTTTTTCAGCCCCACCATGCGGGACTGGAAATGGCCGGAATACACCATCCCGACCTATATCAAAAGCCATATTCATGCGGACGAGATCGATTATGAAAAAGGCGAATTCCCGCTACTGCCCACCTTCCGCCTGCCGGTGCTGATCCACTCCCGCTCGGGCAATGCCAAATGGCTCTACGAGATCGCCAACCGGAATCCCATCTGGATGCACCCCTCCGACGCGGGGCGCCTGGGCCTGAACACCGGCGACCTGGTGCGCGTAAACACGGAGATCGGCTATTTTATCGACAAAGTTTGGGTTACCGAGGGCATGAAACCCGGCGTACTGGCTTGTTCGCACCACCTGGGTCGCTGGCGGCGCCCGCAGGACGCCCCCGGCAACCGCTGGGCCACGGCCACGGTCAGCATCGAATCCGACGGACAGGGAGGCTGGCGCATGAAAACGCTGAAAGGCATTGCGCCCTTCAAAAGCGCCGATAAAGACAGCGCCCGTATCTTCTGGAGCGACGGCGGCGTACACCAGAATATCACGTTTCCCGTGCATCCCGACCCGGTTTCGGGTATGCACTGCTGGCACCAGAAAGTCCGGGTGGAAAAAGCGCGCGCCGAAGATCAATACGGCGATATATTTGTCGACACCAATAAAAGCATGGAAATATACCGCCGCTGGCTCGATCTGGCGCGCCCGGCGCCGGGGCCTGACAACCTGCGCCGGCCGCTGTGGATGAAACGGGCGTTGCGGCCGGTAGAGGAAGCGTATTATTTGGGGTGAGCATTTAACGCCCGCCCGTCTTCAGGTTGATACATCTTATTTTCTGCAATATCTTTGTCAGGTTGATGCAGGGGTTCCGGTATTGCAACTAAATGCAGACTCCATGCGCTCGCCACTTGAGGTTGTCGGCTTTGTTGCCATTTTGGCTATAAGGTTTTTCTGTCCTGCCCAGGCACAGGAATCTGATCGATTGGCCGGTTTTAACCCCCGCTTTGAATTATTCACCCTGCCCGGCGAAGACGGAAGCAATAGTATTCAATGCATTGTACAGGACAGCACGGGATTTCTGTGGTTTGCCTCCATAAAAGGCCTGCACCGCTTCGACGGCCAGTATGTTTTAACCTACCGCCATGATCCGAAAGACCCGTTTTCCATTGCTGCTGACTATGTGGAATGGATATGCCCGGGCCGGAATGGCATACTTTGGCTTGGCCACTCCGACAGCGGGGTCAGTGCATTCGACCCGCGCACGGAAAAATGCGTCCGGTACAGCCGGGAAGCGGCGGATACCACCAAACGTTTGATTGACAACCACGTGTCGATGATCGTCGAAGACCCGGCCGGATTTATCTGGATCGGTACTACGGGAGGGCTGGACCGGCTTGATCCCCGCGACGGCACTATCAGACATTTTACCCGGAAAGACGGCCTGAGTCATAATCTGGTGCGCTCCTTATACGTTGACCGGCGCGGCACCCTATGGGTAGGCTGCGGTACGCCGTTCGATTTCAGCGATGCCGCGGGAAAAATGGGCGGGCTGAACCGGTATAACCCGGAGGGTACGTTCACCCGCTTTTTGCACGACCCTTCCAATCCGAACAGCTTGGCTAACAACCAGGTTCGGGCCATTTTTGAGGATAGCCGGGGAAATTTTTGGGTGGGAACCTCAGGCGCCGGACTGCACCGGATGGACCGCAATACCGGCGCCTTTACCCGTTTGCCCTTCGACCCGGCGCATCCTGCCCGCCTGGGCAGCCCGGTTTTGCAGCGAAACGCCCCCCGGTTTCCGCCTTTCTACCACGTGGGTTTTATTTCCGAAGATCAGGACGGACGTTTGTGGATAGGCGCTTTGGAAGGCGGGTTGAATGTGTACGATCCGCGGGACGAAGCGATGAAACATTTCGAAATGGCAGAGGGCATGATCGATAGCCTGCAGACCAATTATCTGTGGCATTTTTGTCAGACCCGCGATGGCGTCGTTTGGCTGGCAAGTGCGGGGCTTGGCGGAAAAGTGTTCCGGGTGAGAAACTGCAACGCCTTGTTTCCATTCTATGGCCCCCGCCAATTGCGCATCCCGCCGACGACCATCCCGGGTGTTTTAAAAGATGCCGACGGAAACATCTGGCTTCAATTGCGGGATGAGTTCAACGGAATAGGCTTGTATAACCGGAATGATAACAGTTTGAAACGATACCGGTACGATCCGCCGCTCGACACCATTACTTTTCTTGACTTTGAAGACTTAGGCGCCGACCCGTGGGGTAATATCTGGGCGGGTACGCCAAAAGGATTGTACCGGCTCGACCGAAACCGGACAAATGACAAAAACGCGGCTTTTATCCGGGATACTACCGCCTGCGGCAATATTTCTTTTACCTTACTTTGGTTGCCGTTCTTCGACTCACTGGGCAATACGTGGACGCCTACATTCGGAAACGGGCTTTATCTCCGGGATAACCACAAAAGACGTTATCATTTCAGACATAATCCCGCCGATGCCCGCAGTATCGGCGGCAACCTGGTGCTGAGCGTATTTCAGGATAGCCGGGGGCGAATTTGGGTGCATGGCGGAAGCACATTCGGCGACCGGGCAGGTCCCATGTTTTTTGACCGGTTTGAACCCGACCCGAAAGGCGGCGGCAGCTTTACGCATTTCCTGCCGCCTGGCCAAATGGGCAGCCCCGGCCGGACAATCGAGGACGATAGCGGGAATTTCTGGTTTAATGCTTTTCCTTTCGGTATCCGGAAACTCAACCCGGACACCCGGGAATACAAGATATTTACAGTTGCCAACAGCATGCTTCCCGCGGACGGCATAACGGACATGATAGCAGCGCGGGACGGGACGATATGGATGACCGCCACCAATTTTATCATGGAGCTGGACCCCCTGACCGAGTCCATTTACACCTATTCCACCCACCATGGCGTACAAAACCTCGTCTGGACCTGGGTGACGGGGACCGCCCGGGGCGCCGATGACGAGATTTTATTGAGCGGTGATGGCGGGTTTCACGCTTTTTACCCGGAGCGCGTTTCCCGTATTGCGCATAGAAATATTCCACAAATCCGGCTCACCCGTATGAGTGTGCTCGGCGCCCCGGTTGCGCCGGAACGGAGTCCATTGTTGAATTTACCGATCTGGGAGACGCGGGAAATCCGTTTGCCTTATCAGCAAAATCAGTTTTCCTTCCATGTCTCGCTTTTCGACTTTTACGGCGCCGAACTCACCCGGCTGGAATATCAGCTGGAAAACTATGATCGCGGTTGGCGAAACGACCTGCGTCAGGGAGAAGCCACTTATGTGAATGTGCCGCCCGGCGATTATATTTTCAGGGTGCGCGGCACGAACAATATCGGTATCCGGGCCCCGGAGTTGAGTATTCCCGTCACCGTCCTGCCCCCCTGGTGGCGTACCTGGTGGGCCTATTTAGTTTGGGCGTTCCTGATTGCCGGCGCGCTGTATGTCTTTTACCGTTTCCAATTGGACAAAAAGTTGGAACATGCCGAAGCAGTGCGCCTGCGTGAACTCGATGCCGTAAAAACGAAACTTTACACCAATATCACCCACGAATTCCGAACCCCGCTCACCCTCCTGATCGGTCCCGCGGAGCGCCTGCTGGAGAAAAAAGAACTGGGTGAGGAGGTGCATAACGTTTTGCAGATCATCCGGCGCAACGGCCTTCGCCTGCTGGCGCTTGTCAATCAAATGCTCGACTTGTCCAAACTGGAAAATGATAAAATAACCCTGCACCTTGTACAGGGCGACGTAGTGGCTTACCTCCGGTATGTCATGGAGTCTTTTGATTCGCTTGCAAAAGATAAAAATATCCGCTTGCATTTTCAGTCGGATCTGGAAAATCTGAAGATGGATTTTGACGAAGAACGGCTACAGCAGATCATCAGCAACCTGCTTTCAAATGCACTGAAGTTCACGCCTGAAGGCGGTCAGGTATTTGTGCGCGTGGAGCAAAGCGCCGGCAGGAGCAAGGAAAAACGGCCGGCCGGCCGCAACGAAGCCGACTCTTCCTGCGTGCTCATTTCCGTTCGGGACACCGGTATCGGAATCCCAGCGGACAAGTTGCCTTACATTTTCGACCAGTTCTACCAGGTCGATGACACTGGTACCCGTATCGGCACTGGTATCGGCCTGACGCTGACGAAGGAATTGGTAAAACTGATGCAAGGCGAAATTGAGGTGCAAAGCCGGCCCGGATGGGGAACGGAATTTACCGTTGCGCTGCCCATCCGGCAGGAATCACCAGGTGTTGCCGGCTTCACAAATACCGACGCCGGCAAGGCCGGTCAGTTGTATGAAGTAGCCGTGCCTGCCGATGGGGGCAGGCTTTTGCCCGGCAATGGCGCCAGCCAGGCTCCCCTGGTGCTGCTCGTAGAGGATAACGCCGATGTGATTGCCTACCTGGCCACTTGTCTGGATGACTACCGTCTTGTGGCGGCCAAAGACGGCCGGGAAGGCCTCGACATAGCCATAGACGCCGTTCCCGATATCATCGTCAGCGATGTGATGATGCCCCGGATGGATGGCTTTGAACTGTGCAACATGCTCAAAAAAGACCTGCACACGAGCCATATTCCCGTTATTCTGCTCACCGCCAAGGCAGATATGGACTCCAAACTGGAGGGTCTGGAGCACGGCGCAGACGTTTACCTGACCAAACCTTTTTATAAGGAAGAATTACAAATCCGGGTCCGAAAATTATTAGAAAACCGGCGCCTGCTCCAACAGCACTATCAGGCGGCGGCGGGCCTGGGCGAGCGGGCTACCCCCGTAAAAGATCTTCCGCCTCTTAGCGATCAGGAAAACGCGTTCGTCAAAATGGCGCGCCAGACAGTCGAAGCCCACCTCGATGACGCTCAATTCGACGTGGTAAAATTCTGCCGGGAAATGACCATGAGTCATTCGCAGTTACACCGCAAGTTATCGGCGCTTACCGGTTATTCGGCAACCTATTTTATCCGCTACGTACGGTTGAACAAAGCCAAAGAGCTGCTCCTGAATCCGGACATGAGTATCACGGCCATTGCTTTCGACTGCGGCTTCAACGATCCTGCCTATTTCAGCCGGGTGTTTAAACAGGCATTCGGAATGACGCCGGTCGAGTGGCGGGAAAGCAATGGCACGATGTAATTTCCTAAAAATGTAATACCTGGCCATAAGATTGGTCTGTGCGTCCTGTCGCTTGGTCTCTCCGTCCGGGCGCGGGGGCAGGTGGCGTCTGCAATTTTATACCGCGGGTTTTTCCCGCAATCAGGCATCTAAAATTGTCCACCACCAAATTTAACGTTATGAAAAAACATCTGAAAGTGCTCATCACAATGGCATTAACTATTGCCACCCTGATAGTCGCCACTGCCGCTACCGAAAACCCCGAAATCATTCGGATCAGCAAAGGAGAGGCCGCCAAAACAATTGACATCCGGCTGGCCAATCTCCAACAACAACTCACTTCCGTGGTGTTGCAAGACATGGATGGTAAATGCTGGTACAGCGAAAGTATATGGAACGAAGACGGCTACTCCAAACGCCTGGATTTGAACGGAATGCCCAATGGGTATTACCTCTGCTATGTAAAAAGCCGCAATGTATCCCACACACAATCCTTCCGGCTGAGCGAATCGGATCTCGTGTTTTTAGAATCCAACGGAGCAGGTAACCCGGGGACTACGTTTGCGGTACAAACCGGTAGTAAACGCCCGGCCCTTGTACGGATCACCGGCGAAAAGGATAAGGCCATTCGGCTCCAGCTGGCCAATCTGCAGGAACAAAAGGCAGTGATCCGGCTGAACATCCTCGGCGAAGGCATCGCCTGCCAGGAGGTCGTTACCGGTGAACAGGCCTTTGCCAAAAACATCAATTTGAACGGCATGGCCGACGGTGCGTATTTCCTCTATGTGAATATCGGTGGCGGTTCGGTCATTCAGTTCATTGACTTGTCCCCTGCCGGCGTGCGACTGGATGCCCTGGAGCGTCTGGATAAAGCCCCGGTAAAAAGCGCCGGGCTGGCCCGGAAATGAATACCGGAGCCATTTGCAATAATAGGCAAAAACTTTATACCATACCGCGGGACAGGTCGTAAAGATCTGCCCCGTTTTTTGGTTTCGTCTGGAAAAGAGGTTCCTCTTTCGGTACAAGGCTGGAATTACGAGGGTGTCTCATAAGTACTTGTACATTGCAAATTGGTCATTGAACATTGGTCATTCCCAAATTTAAAATGGAAAATTTCTAAATTTAAAATTTAAAAAATTGAAATGTTCAATGACCAATGTTCAATGGCCAATGTTCAATGACCAATTACTTATGAGACATCCTTGTTGCGCAGGCTAATGGTGAAAACTTGACGGCGCGCGGTTTAACTTTGCCCCATAGAACGAAAATTCATCAGCATGATTGAACCAGCCTTCGTGGAAGCGTTGCGGGCAAACACGCCGGACAAGGGTGCGTAGATATGGATAATTTAAAAAAACAAACCACTGCGCCCGATGCCGTAACCGCGCAGGCGCCGGGGCGCATCAACCTCATCGGCGAGCATACCGACTACAACGACGGCTTCGTGCTGCCCGCCGCCATCGACCGCAAAATGACCGTGCGGGCCCGCGGCAACGGCACGCCGTCGGCAGTTCATCTGACCGACATCAGGCAACAGCAGTCCTTTTCATTCGACCTTCGCGATTTTTCGCCCCTGGAAAAAGGCTGGCAGAACTACGTCATGGGCGTGGTCAGCGAACTGCAAAAACTGGGCGGCGCCATCGGCGGTTTCGACGCGGCGTTCGAGGGCAATGTGCCTGTCGGCAGCGGCATGAGCTCGTCGGCAGCGCTGGAATGCAGCTTCGCTACTGCCCTGAACGAATTGTTCGCGCTTGGTTTCGACAAACGCCAACTCATCGAGGCTTCGCAAATGGCGGAGCACCACTTCGTCGGTATCAAGTGCGGCATCATGGACCAATTCGCCAGCGTGATGGGCAGGAAAGACCACGTGATCCTCCTGGACTGCCGCGGCCTCGAGTTCCGGTACTTCCCGCTCGAATTGGGCGCTTACCAACTGCTGCTGCTGAATACCAACGTATCGCACACGCTCGCCTCCTCGGAGTACAACACCCGCCGGGCGGAATGTGGGGAGGGCGTGCATATTTTGCAACAGGAATATCCCAACATCCGGAACCTGCGGGATGTAACCCTGGAACAGGTGGTTGCCAATAAAGAAAAAATGCCGGGGCATATTTTCCGCCGTTGCCGCCACGTGGTCGCCGAAAACCGGCGGGTGCTGGACGCCACGAAAGCCTTGCCGGCCGGCGACTTCAAAACGCTGGGCGAGCTGATGTACCAGTCGCATTTCAGTTTGCAAAACGACTACGAAGTGAGCTGCCCGGAACTCGATTTCCTGGTGCAACAAACCCTCGGGAAAGAATACATCCCGGGTAGCCGGATGATGGGCGGCGGTTTCGGCGGCTGCACCATCAACATTATTGAAAAAGGCAGGGTCGCAGAGTTTGTGGAACAGGTTTCCAAAATCTATCGCAATCGCTTCGGTATCGACCTGACGCCCATTGAAGTCGCCATCGGCGACGGCGCAAGCGTTATCCAACGATCAATTCAACACTAAAGCAGATGCTCGATTTTTCCAACGACCCGCACCGCCGTTACAACATCCTCACGGGTGAATGGGTGCTCGTGTCGCCCCACCGCACCAAACGTCCCTGGCAGGGTAAAACGGAAAAAACGACCGACGAAAAACCGCCGTCGTATGATCCCGGTTGTTACCTGTGCCCCGGCAACACCAGGGCAGGCGGCCACAAGAACCCGGACTACACCCATACTTTTGTTTTTACCAACGACTTCGCAGCGCTCCTGCCGGACAGCGGCAGCGGCAGTTTTGAAAAAGGGCTGCTCCAGGCAAAAGGCGAGCGCGGTATCTGCCGGGTGATCTGTTTTTCTCCCGATCATGCGCTGACCATTCCGGACATGGACGTGCCCGATATTGAAAAAGTAGTGGAACGCTGGCAGCAGGAATACCTCGAACTCGGCAGTTTGGACTTCATCAACCACGTCCAGATATTTGAAAATAAAGGCGCCATCATGGGCTGCAGCAACCCGCATCCCCACGGACAGATATGGGCCCAAAGCTCCGTGCCCCAGGAGGTTTTAAAAAAATCTGTCCAACAACTACACCATTGGAACCATACCGGACGCAGCCTGCTGCTCGACTACCTGGAACAGGAACTGGCCGAGGCAGAAAGACTGATCTGCCAAAACAGTGATTTTGTGGCATTGGTACCGTTTTGGGCGGTGTGGCCTTACGAAGCATTGATCATCCCCAGACGGCATTTTCGACACATCGGTCAGATGACGCAGCAGGAAAAGCGTGCCTTTGCATCCATCCTCAAGGACCTGACCCAACGGTACGACCAATTGTTCGATACCTCCTTCCCATACTCCTCCGGCATCCACCAAAGCCCAACCGACGGGCTGGAACATCCGGAATGGCATTTCCATATCGCTTTTTATCCGCCCCTGCTCCGGTCTGCCACCGTCAAAAAATTCATGGTGGGGTATGAGATGTTCGGTAATCCGCAACGGGATATCACGGCGGAAATGGCGGCGGCGAGATTGCGGGAAATAAAGGGCTGAACTTCCTGCGCCCGGGCATTTGGACCAATAACTCATCACTCATCACTCACTTAAACGGATTGGCGATATCCGGATTACCGACGAAATCCGGGTCGGTCAGGGTGTGTAGAAATTTCACGATGGCTCTTTTCTGATAAGCGGTCAGACCGGAGTATTTCACCGGGTTGGTGCCCGGTATCGGGAAACCAATCTGCCGGATAACCGGGTCTTCATTGGCAACGCCTTTGCCGTTTTTGCTGTAATGATCCAACACTTCTTCCAGGGTCTGAAAGCGACCGTCGTGCATATAGGGGGCGGTCAAAGCGACGTTGCGCAGGGTAGGTGTGGCAAAGCGACCATTGTCGTTGATATTGCCCGTCACTTCTCCCCGGCCCTTGTCTTTGAAGTCGTTCAGCGATGCCACGGAGTCGAGGCCATTGTTGAAAAAGCTGAAACCGGTATTGGTGATGCCGCCGTGGCAGTGAAAGCACTGGGCATCGGGCAATCCCACCAGTCCGCCTTCGTCGAAAAACATCAGTTTACCGTCCAGTTCTTCATCGTCCAGCGCGTCGGGGTCGCCGGCGAGGTAGCGGTCGAATTTCGATTTTCCGCTGCTGATCAGGATGCGTTCGAACTGGGCGATGGCTTTGGCCGCCATTTCTTTGGTGATCTGCTTTCGCGAAGTGATCCCGAAGGCTTTGCGGAAATAGGCCGGGTAAGTGGGGTGTTTTCTCAATTTGTCCAGCACATTTGCCCAGGTATTGTGCATCTCGATGGGGTCTTCCACCGGGCGCAGCGCCTGGTCTTCCAACGAGGGGGAGCGCCCGTCCCAGAACAATGGCCGCGACACATAACCCACATTCAGCAGGCTCATGGAACTGCGCCGCCCGGCGATGCCGTCGATACCCGTCGAAACGGCTTTATTATCGGTAAAACTGCCCTCCGGCAAATGGCAGGAAGCGCAGGACTGGGTGCTGTCGGCCGACAGAATGGGGTCGTAAAACAAGCGGCGGCCCAGCTGAATACCGTCGGCAGTCATTGGATTGTCGGACGGTACCGGCATTTCAGGAAATTTCGCCGGTTTGGGTATTACGTAAGGTTTCGGATCGTAAGGAATGGCCACAAGGTCGGCATCCTCATCGTTTGGCGGAGGCGGATCGTCTTTTGTACAGGCGTCCAACACGACAAATGTCAATAAAAGGAGCGCAATCGCCCAAAGTTTAGCCGCCCGGCCAGGCATGTATTTTTCCATAATCGATACTCTTCTTACTGCGTTACGCGCGTTGCAAAATCAAAATTGTCCATCAGTATCTCGGCTACGATCACGTTGCCGATGTCGTTGGAAGTGAACTGGTTTTCCGGAATGGTCATATCGAACCACGCGCCGTTGATCGTGAATAATTTTTTCAGGTCAAATTCCACCGCGGCCGCGGCGCCCTGTTCCACCCGGATCGGCGTATTGAAGGTGTAGGTGCGGTACACCTCGTCGGAGCCGCAGTGGTAGATCAGCGATGTGCCAAAAGCGCCGCTGTTGGTCAGGTCTGCTTTGCCTTCAATTTTGTTGAAAATATAACTGGCCCAGCCCAACCAGTATTCATTTTCCCGGCTCAGGGGATGTGTGCTGGAGAAGTCGCCCGGTTGTTTGGCATTCAGATCGGGGCTGACGCCGTAACCGATCCGGATGCCGGTGTAGTCGCCGTCGGGCACGCCGGTGAACTTGATGGGCACCTCCACTGCCAGATCGTTCGGCGCCGAATCGGGGGTAAAATCCACCCACTCTATATCCGATAATTTGTATTCTTCATTGCCTTTCAGCAGGGTAATATCGGAAAGAAAAGTGTTGAACCGGCTGAATTGGACTTTATAAGTTGCGTAGTCGTAGTTTTTATTTTTTTCCAACGGCTGGCCGTCGTAAAAGGATTTAAACGTCAGGGTAAGGTCGGAAGTCGGGGGCAAGGCCGGGTCGGTGGTGCCATCGCAGCCGGCAAAAAAGAGGGTGGCAAGCAGCGAGGCGTTCAGCAGTAATTTCTTCATCATATTTTATTGTGTTAAATGTTCTGGTTTAGGCCGGCAAAGTTGCCGGATTTGTCATTGATAAACATGAAAAACGTTCGGCAGGTTGGCGACAATCTGCGATTTCCACTGCAAAATGTCCGGGTTGGACAAATCCACGTCGCGAAACAGTTCCCGGTAATCGGCCCGCACCCGCAGCAGGAAATCGTAGCCGCTTTCATGGCGGAACGCGCCGTCTTTTTTAACCAGGACATTGTCCAAATCCGGGCGTCCGAAAACGAGGGTGTCGGGTTGGGTGGCAGCCAGGGTGTCGCGGGTCAGTATCAATTGCAGGGCCACATATCCGGTATCACGCCCCCGCCACAAATTTTCAGATTGCAAGCGGAGGGGGTGATTCGCCGGCGCCAGGCCCGGAATGACCGCCTGCGCGACCGCGGGCACGCCTACCCGGAATTGTACTGATTCGAAGTCGCCGCCGGGTCGGAAAGTGCCCAAAGTATAAGCCGTGCTGCTGCGCCGCACCAACTGAAAATCGTTGACCAGGGTAATATCCGCGGTATCGCCGGCAGGCCCCCAGGACTTAAATGGCAAGGTATCGGAAATGGCAATGGGTACGCTGTTTTGATACAACTGAATATCGGATAAATAATAAACGATGCTTTTCATCCGGAACCATTTGCCCGGGCTGTATTCGTAGGCCGTGTCGGGTTTCCATACCAGCGTGCCAAAACGGGGCAACAGGGAATCTATGCGCAATTGCGGGTATTCGCAACAGCAATCCTCGTCGGCCGCCGCATCGAAATTGGTGGCTTCTATGTCAAGACAGGCTTTGCGGGGTTCGTTGCAACCTACAAGGGCTAAAAAGCAAAAAAAAAGGGGCAAAGCCAGCCATCTCCAGAATTCAGTATCTATTTTTTGCATAAAAACATAAGGCGCTAAACTTTCTAAACCTCATAAACCTCATAAACCTCATAAACCTCATAAACCTCATAAACCTC
>CALEYM010000309.1 GCA_937926185.1 uncultured Bacteroidota bacterium
AAATAATAAATATTCGATTTTAAATTTTAAAGCCGCACACGAATCGGAAATTCCGGTAAATTTGGCCTCCTATTTGATAGGGGCGTTTTGACCCGAACTGATTTTGCGCCCGGATCGAATAGCCTAACCCTCTTTTTTAATCTCACAGCCCGATTGTTTATGGCGTTGATTGGTACCAGACAGACACTCAGCCAAAAGCTGCAGCAAAAATTATCCCCCCAGCAGATTCAGCTGATGAAACTGCTGCAAATCCCAACGGCTACCCTCGAACAGCGTATCCAGGAAGAACTGGAAGCCAATCCCGCCCTTGAAGAAGGAGATGAAACAGCCGACCTGCTCGAAGGTATGTCGGGAATGGAAATGGCCGACAGCGACGCCGAGTATTTTGACCGCGAAGAAAAAAATGGCAAAGAAGAACGCGCCGAAGAGGATAGCGGCTCCCTCGATGATATAGACCGGGACACGGCCGATGAGTACGCCGACGAGGAAGAAGTAGTTTCCATCCGCGAAGACGACGTTGAACTGGATGATTACCTGATGGATTTCATCGAAGACGACCCCGCTACCTATAAAACCCGGGGCGACGACCACGGCGCAGAAGAAGAGGAAAGAACCATTCCGCTCGCCTTCGAAAGTACCTTTCACGAATACCTCGAACAACAACTCGGCCTCATCCGCCTGAAAGACGAACGCGAGCACAATATCGCCCTGCAGATCATCGGCTCCATCGACGACGACGGCTACCTGCGCCGCGAACTCACTGCTATGGTGGACGACCTGCTATTCAGCCAGAATATTGCCACCGACGAAAAAGAGATTGAACGGATAATGGCCCTGGTACAACAATTCGACCCCCCCGGCACCGGCGCGCGCGACCTGCGCGAATGTCTCCTGCTGCAATTGCGGTATAAGCTCAAACAAAGCGACGAAATCGTCGGCTACGAGGAAAAAATGGCGATCCAGGTAGCCATCAAGATCATCGACCAGCACTTCGACGAGTTCACCAAAAAACACTATCCCAAACTGGCCCGCCAGCTCAACCTCGACGAAGAAGACCTTAAAGCCGCCGTCGATGAAATTCTGAAACTCAATCCCAAACCCGCCAGCGGCTTCGTTTCGCGCAGCGACCGGGCCGCCAACTACGTGGTGCCCGATTTTCTGGTGAATAACCGCGACGGCGAACTGGAACTCACCCTCAACGCCCGCAACGCGCCTGAACTTCGCATCAACGACCAATACCGCGACATGCTCAAGGCTTTTCATGCGGGGCGGAACGGCCGCCGGCCTTCCCGGAAAGAAAAAGAAACTATCCTGTTCATCAAACAAAAGATCGACAGCGCCAAATGGTTTATCGACGCCATTAAACAGCGGCAGCAAACCATGATGCTCACTATGGGCGCCATCCTCGACCATCAGCACGAATATTTCCTCAGCGGCGACCAAAAGAAGATCCGCCCCATGATCCTCAAAGACGTGGCCGACGCCACCGGGCTCGATATCTCCACCGTATCGCGGGTGGCCAACTCCAAATACGTGCAAACGGAATTCGGCACCAAACGCCTGAAAGAATTCTTCTCCGAAAGCCTGCAAACCCAGGACGGCGAGGAAGTATCCACCCTCGAGGTGAAAAAAATCCTCACCGACATGATCAAGGAGGAAAACAAACGGCGGCCGCTCTCCGACGAAAAACTAAAATCCATCCTGCTCAAAAAAGGCTACAACATCGCCCGGCGCACCGTGGCCAAATACCGGGAACAGTTGAATATTCCGGTGGCGCGGTTGCGGAAGGAGTTATAAGAGCTTTCAGCGTTTATTTTTTAATTTACAAACTCCTGTAAACCTTCATAAACCTACAACTCAAGGCGTCTTGATCCTCAAATAAAAACGCCCTTCCGTCATTGCGATGCTGTCCGGGATATTGGGCCACCATGTATTTGTGGGCACCTTTTTCAGAAAAACCTGGAAGCGACCTTCCACCGTTTTTTCCACCGAGTCATAACGGATGATTTCTATAAAATGGTCAGTACGCGTTGTATCGGCGAGAAAATCACCAACGGGTGTGTCATAATCCCGAATATAAACAAATGAAGCCTGTGGGATAAAATTGCCATAAGATTCACTACCACTCGGGCGTTCGACTGGATATATTCCTGTAATACAGGGTATGTCACTGATTTGAAAAGATTCGTTTGATAAGTAACTATGGACGACCTGTGCTGAAAAACGAAATCGCGCCTTATTTTTTTTAGAATGATAGGAAGCTTCAAAGGGCGGAGACCAAGCTGTCCCGTTATTGTATGCAAAACCCTTTCCCAGTTCTATGATATGATTCGAACCAGGCGGCGTATCCACGGGCGTCGAGGTGGTATCAATGGGGGCTTCGGGTTCAGGGATGGATATTTGATTTTTTTTGCAATTCGAAAATGCCAGGAGGTAAATTGTGGCGAACAGGCAAATATTTCGCATGGCGGGTTATTTTTGAGCGATGATGAATTTGTAATTATTGCGTTTCCCAGAAGGTTGTTCCACCCGGAGCAGGTACAGGCCCGGCGGCAGTGAAGCGACATTAACCTGAAGCCGTCCCTCCGTATCCACCTTACTCTGGCCGGAAAGCAGCGCATGACCGCTTACGTCGAAAACCGAGTAATAGAGATTGCTTTTTGTGATAGCCCCGGTTTCCAGGATAAGCATCCCGTTTAAAACCGGGTTTGGAAACAGTTTTTCTCCCGGAATGATTGGTGTTGCCGTTGAGACGGACTTTCCATGCCCCCCGTGTCCGGGGCTTGCCGTGCAACAAATCTGAGACCCTATGACCACTTTTTTGATCGTATTCACCGTGACGCCGTCGTTGGAAATGACTATACATTTCAGCCAGAATACCGGGCATTTCGGGAAGTTGTCGAAAGTAATACTCATCCCCGTACCTACGTATGTCCCGTACTCGCCGGCTGCAAATGCCTTGGGGCTCCAGTACCACAAAACAGTATAGGGAGGCTGGCCCTGTTGGCCGGTTTCCGGTTGCTGGATATCGGCTGTAAAGGTTTTGGATTCAAGGCAAGGGTGACCGGCCTGGTGCGAAATGATCACCGACAATTCCTGCGTCGGGAAAAAATCGGCCACGTCGCAGGCATAGTTGCGGATGAAACGGGAATTGTTGGCAATAAAGCCCTCGCTTCTGCCGGTGGGCTCGCCGCCGTAGAACACATCCGGGTTGGAAAAGTGCAGTATTTTATAGTCCCTGGCATTGACGTAGTTGACATTGTAAAGGATAGAATCATTACTAAACCAAATACCAAATTCCGAATAACGCATCGGAACACCGACAATTGTTGACCAGGTTTCATCTACCTCGTAAAATTCACCGTCTTCGGGGAAGAGGGGCAGATTTAGCCATCTTTTAGCGTGGGCGCAGACAGCGATTGAATCGTTGCCCCCATCGTAAGGCCAGTTGTGGCGGCAACCCAACAGATGCCCCAGTTCGTGGGCAAAGATAAATTGGGAAATGGCGTAAGGCGCCTCAACAATGGCAAATGCTTTATCCACATCGGGGCCAATATCAGTGACAGCTCCTGCGACATTAGAATATCCCTGATTAGTGATCAATACCATGATGTCGGCTTGATGTTGCTCACGATCTGAACCAATTAAATCTGGCAATATTAGTCGATCATCGTTAATCACATCCGACAGTTCATCATCGATATCAAGTCGCTCGATCCATTTTATCCGGATCGTCTTATTGGGAATATCGCTGTTGTGGAAGGCAAGGTTTACGCTAATCCGGCAAATCGCAATATATGTTTCGATGCTGCCGTAATTCGTCAGTATCCAGTCTTTGCCGCCCTGGCTGAGCACTAAAACCACTGAAATAACAGCCGGGCAAGTATTGAAAGAATCGATGCCTGAAGGATATTTGCACTCGCTCGGTATGGAGGGGCCGCCCAGGGTATCCGGCGGTTCGGTTCCGGGCATTCCGCACTTGGCCGGTTCATCGTTATTGCGCTCCGTCAGGAATTGATATACACCATCTAGCGGCATCAACTCGTAAAACCGGCTGCCTGCCTGGATAAAACCGCCGACATTGCCTACATGATTTACCAAAGAAATGTAACCCAATTCGTTCAGAAGCCTCCCCGCCCATAGATAACCGCCAACAGAATCGTCGACTGCCATAGTAGCCTCGGCAAGCAGGGTATCCGGGTAGCCCGGCAAATGAAATGCAATGGTATCGCTCTCCAGGCCGTTATGAAAGGCCGATGTCCGGACGACCCTGACGCTTTTATTGATGGCCGAATCCTTCAGGGTGGTAAACCTGGCGGCCTGCTCAAAAGTCATTTCAATTGAATCGGGATGGAATTCCGTAAAAAGGCTCTGACCCTTGATTTCGTACGGCAGATAAATGGTAAAAATTAAAGCCGGAAGTAAACGGAAGTAAACGGAAGTAAACGGAAGTAAACGGAAGTAAACGGAAGTAAACGGAA
>CALEYM010000310.1 GCA_937926185.1 uncultured Bacteroidota bacterium
GCATTACCGCCGGAGCCAGTGCGCCAGAAACGCTGGTGCGCGAGGTGATCGACGGCATTCCCTTTTACTACCGGGGCTACCGCCAGGCGATGAACAAAACCAAAACGCTCGAAGAACTTATAAGCGACAGCGGTTTACAATTTGTCCTCAAATTATACCTGTACGATTTGCTGAAAGCCCGCCTGAACCTCAAAAAATACCGTGTCGGCGCCGGCGAGCTGGGTTTTCATCCCAACTACAAAAACAACATGGGGCTCGATGTGGTCGTCTTCGACCGCAAAGTGCTTACGCCCGATAAGATCACGGCCAAATTCGTGGAAGTGCCGCCCCGGCTGGTTATAGAGGTAGATGTGAACGTGGAATTGCCCGAACGCGACTCCGATCTGTTCCAGGAGTACGTGGTGCGCAAGATCCGGCGTCTGTTCGCCTCCGGTACGGAAAAAGTGATCTGGATTTTTACCAAAAGCCAACAAGTGTTTTCCGCCACCGCCGACGCGCCCTGGCAGGTGTACGACTGGGATCAGGACGTGGAACTGATGGAGGGCGTGCGGGTGAATCTGGCGAATTATATCCGCGAAGAGGGTTTTCAATTACCGTAACCATGTCCAAACGCCGCATTTCCGCCGCTGCTGTACACCCATGCTATTCCGCTTTTATCCCTTTCAGCGCAAAAGGGGAAAACGCTTCTTCGCCGTACTGGCCCGGATTGACCCAGAAGGCTTGTCGCTGGAGCGGCCCGGCCTGCAAGTCGGCGCCATCGACGCGGTAGATGGCGCCGATATGATGTAAATTTTCGCGAATGCCGTCGGGCCGCTTCCAGTCGGTCGTGACTGATTCGTTGGTCCACAGGTTGCAGGCGCCGATCTGTACGCCCGTTTCTTCCTGTACGCAGCGCCGGAGCCCTTCCTCGGCCGATTCGCCGTGCCGGAGCCGGCCACCGGGTAATTCGAAGAGCCCGGCATAGGGGCCGCTGTCGCGACGTACCATCAGGATGCCTTTTTCAGGGTGTTCGATGAGCGCGTAACATTCGAACAAGGTATTGGATTTCTGTTTCCACAGTTTGCGTTTCCAAAGGGCTCTGAGGCCGTTGTGCATGTCGGTCAGGCTCAGTTGGCGAGCGTAATTTTCCGCTTCTCCGGGCTCCATGCAACATGGTTCGCAGGATTCGCCGGGTTTCAGTTTGCACATGACGGCATAGCCGCCGATAATGCCCTTTTCGTCGTAGCCGGTGGTGACGAACATGCCCTCGGCCCAGTTGCCGTCGTTGAGTTTGGCGATATCGAAAATGGCGTAGTTGACCAGGGTGAGTTTGCGTTTGACGAAAGTGGCGAAGCAAAGCTGGTCGTGCCGGATCTCGTTGCTGACGACCAGCACGGCCAGCTGTTCTTCCAGGCCGGGGTTGTTTACTTTGAACTCCTTATCCAGGTAAGGGTAAAAAAAGGTCTGGTAGGGCGGTTCGGCGGCGATCACGAGTTTGCTTTGCACCACCACGCCCCGGCGCAGGCCGAAATTCCAGATGCGGTACTCGCCGCCGAGCCGTTCGGTGTATCTGCTCACCGGGTTGCCCCGGTATTCGAGGTTGTCCAGGTCGGACACGTTCGGCTTGTATTTTACCCGGAAGTTGCGCCGCTGGAGCATGAGGTACAACTGGAGGGCTTTTTCGCGTGAGGGTTCCGATTTCTGGTTGGCGGCAGCGGCGAGTTGGGCAATGGCGCGCTCCGGGACCGGTTTTTTGAACAGTACCTCTGCGCCGATATGATGACCGTAATAGACGGCGGGTATTTCCTGCACCTGTTTGGCTTCTTCTTCGGTGCAACGCAGCAGCCAGGCTTCGACCGAAATGGTATAGAGATCGAGCGATACGGTCTGCAAGGCGCAGGGGATGGCTTCCTGGCGTTTTAGATTGCCGCCGCCGGGTTCGTCGCAAAGCCCCACCAGGTGCATTTGCATGGCGGGCGTATTGCTCGACGCCGGGGCGAACAGGTTGATGTACAGGTGCGGGCCGCATACCTCGGCCGTGCCGTCGAATTGTACCGAGTTTACTTTTCGGGGCAGTTGTTGCGGCATGACCAGGCGTTCGGTACTGTGAAAGCCCCATTGCCAGCACTCCATGCGTTGGGTGGGCGGGTCGGTATACCGGATGGCGAGCACGAATTTGTTCACGCGGTAGCTCCGGAACGAATAGTATGTGCCAATGTAATAGGTGTACGGAATTTCCGGCGCCGGTTCGGTTGGCCCCGCGGGCCCTTTGGATTCCGGCCCGGTATGAACCTGCCCCCGGGCGAGCTGGTGCGCGGCTTCAAACGCTTCCAGGCTGTCGTAACCCAGAAAACGGATCAGGCCTTCATTGTACGCTTCGCCCTGAATGGTCACCGCGCGTTTGTCGGGATCGCGGGACAACTCGTTGTACTTGGTGTAGAGTTGTTTCCCGAAATTCAACTGGGCGCCGGCCTCTATCACGCCCGCTTCCACCAGGGCGGCATGTATCAGGGACGCGGCGTTGCGCTGACCTGCAAACCTGGCCTTATTCGACCAATCGATACCGAGTTGGACGGTGTCTTGCCGGTTGTTTTCCCGAAGGATGACAACGGGCGGGTCTTGTGCGAGCAGTTTTTGGGCAATAGCATGGTAAAGTGCTTCAAACGTCCGGCGGGAGTATGTTTTACGCATGGCTCTTTCGAGAAAAAAATTTTTTAGAAAAATCGACGTAAATCTATGGTTTTTCTAAAAAGTTTCGAGAAAAATGATTGCCGAAAATGCGCATTTGTTTTGTTTGGATCGCGGCGGGACCGCGGCTTTTTAAAACTTTTTGAAAACCCCGGAAAAATTATCTCAAAATATTGGATTCTGTTATGGCTTTTTCAAGTATTTTTTTATTTTGAAATTATTTATTTTAGCGGATTTTAATTATGTAATTTCGCTTCATCGAACGCTTGCCGCGAGCCGGCCAAAACGCGGCGGCGGCCGATGCAAAACCGGATGCAGGGGCAACAGGGGTTTGGCCGCCCGCCCGGTGCATCTGAAAATGTTCACCTCCCAAACGCGTGATTTGTTATGGATAACCGCAACAACAATTTCCACCATCCCCCCATTTTCGACGTCAACAACCTCGACAAAGACCATGAAATCCTGATCGATTACGACGGCAACGGCAATCCGACCCGTATCCGGAAAGTGCCCCGCTACGAGGGATGCACTTTCTGGCTGGCC
>CALEYM010000311.1 GCA_937926185.1 uncultured Bacteroidota bacterium
ATGCACCTCAATCATGAAAAAATCCCACTCAGGACTCCTATGCATAAAATTGAGGCCATAGGTCAAACCTTCTTGTTCCTTCCACTCGGAAAACCCCTCCGGCATTTTTAGCCGGTATTCGCCCTGCCTGAAATGGAAATTTTTGATTTTGGCCCGATATATTCGCTCTGCCCCATTTTCCTTGTAGTCGTAGCAAGGCAGTATTTCACTCGTAACTTGCACATCAGCAACATCCTCCATCATTTCCTGTGAAGGTTTCACAAAAAGTCGTTTCTCTTCCCGGGTCAGTTTTTTGAAGGGTTCTCTGAATCCCTGATAGTCGTAATATTCCCTTGGAATAAATTCATTTAGCCAAAGCCGCGCGTGGAAGGCCTCCCTCGTCTTAACCGACTCAAAAATGCAGGTGGCCAGGGAAGTCTCGCCCAAGACCTTTATTTCCGGAAACCCGGCCAACCGGCATGCGTCCGACAGGTCGTTTAGGTACCCGATCTCATAGTCTATCAGGGGTTTCGTACGACAGGGTTGGAGTACCTGGCTCCATGGCAGGTTCGGTATCTCAGACAGCAGACGTTCTGCGGAAAATCCATGTGCCAGAAACAAACGCCGCATCTCTTCGGGGGCGATTTTCTTCTGCAGCGCATACCGCACCAACGCATACATCGGCCAGCGCCCTCCTCCAGCCTCCCGGAAGTCGGCGTGTTCCTCCAGATAATCCTCCAGACCGAGCAGGCCGAGCGTCAACAACTGTCCTGCAGACAGCAATTGCCGCAGGCGCGGATGCACCGTCGCCGCCAATTCCGGCCATTTTTTAGCGGCTGCCCGCATCACGGGAATAAAACTGGGATACCAATCGTCGAAGCGGTTCCGGTCCGTTTTTTCCAGAAAAAGGTCAAGGATGCTTTTCGTCAGCGATTCGCCTTCGTCCGAATTTCGGTTGATGATGCTCAGCCACAACTCCGTCTCTTTCAGACTGATTTGACTTAGATATTTAGTCAGATCCAGGTCTTTAAACAGCCCAAGGGCCCAGAGTTGAATTTTATCCTCCGGGCGCAGTTGTTCCAAATGGGTTTCAACGGTATCCCAGACAGCCAACCGAACGCCGCCCCCATAGTCTTTGGCCGTTTTCAGCAGGTATCGCAGCCGGGGGGTATTGGAATTAAGGTGTCCTTGAGTAGCCAGGAACTCACCATATTCTGCCAGGAAGCGAATCCGATACGCCTCATCCGAACGACTCAGCACCTGGTCCCGCAAATCGTCGCCGGTGGATTTAAAAAAGGCCGACACCTCATCTGGTTTAAAATGCTTGGTCTTTTCCCGAAACCAAAGGGTAAGCAAGATCGAACCATTGCCGCCGGCTGCATTATCCAGATCATCCAAACCCGGCTCAAATCCCCAACGCCGGAACCGGTCGATCATATCGACGATTTCCTGCAAACGATCCGCTTCCCCAAGGTCTTTCAAATACCGGTCGCAATACAGCTGCCAAAGCCGGCCGGCATGGCCCGTTTTAAGCAGATTTTCCTCGATGGCATCCAGTATCCCTTGCTCGTCGTTTTTCTCCCAAGCCTCTTGTAAAAAATCTGGATTGGTCTCCAGTTGGAGAGGGTAGGCCCAAAGGGCGAAATAGTCGCTCAACAGATTTTTAGACTTAACCGGATGAACCACGAATAAATCCCCCTGATGCACATTCTCCATTCTGCAGTGTGCCAGTGTGGTATGGTACAGAAATATCCGATTGCTCAATGTGGAGACTTCCAAATAGCCTTTAGAGCCATCCCATGCGGTTACTTTGCCGATCCAACGATTGAAAGGGCTAAACTTTTTCTCAAGAGAAGTTTTTTCTTGCCCCACAAGAGTTACACGTGCAGCAAAAGGTTTGCCCAGATGATTGGGATTGGAGCTCTCATATTTTACAAACTGAACCCGGTCAAATACCTCCAAAGTATCCCAAACGGTTGTGCCACTTTTTGAGAAAAAAACATTCACACCAAGTTTTGGACACTCGATAAAACCAAATCCCCGGATTCGGTTAATTAGAATTATTTTTCCGGTATATGTAGCAGCCATTTTCAGATTGCTTAGGGATTCAACAGTTTGCCCCCTGATGGGGATGACAGCCTTCAACTATTGTTGATAGATCATTTAGGTATGTAGTACAACGCATCCAAAAATGCCGCCCGGACTTCGCTCACCTTCCGCTCCTGTGCGTTAACTGGCTTTGGATTCACCCACCATTCCGAATCCATAATACGCTCAACAATAACCTTCCAATACGTTTGTACTGTGACATCTGCTTGCTTTATACCAAAATGCTCAGACAATAACTCCCGGTTCCGGCTATCAAAGCAGACAAAAATATCCGGCCGCTTCATGGCAAGCAAGCGGGTTGCGGTGGCAATCGGATTCTCAGCGCCTGTAAACGCTTTCAGGAATTCCGTCATAAATCGTGTGTAGTGAAATTCGGTGATTTGGCCGGTAAGCGGAATTTCGTCCAGGGCGTTGGAAATGTGCAAGTTGTTCGAACCGATGGCTTTAGCAAATTTTCCGGCGCCTTTCATGCTTCCAAAGTAGCCCCAGTCATATCCCTCGGGGAGATTATTCGGTAATCCGGCAATAAATTTTCGCTCATCCGGATCCAAGTCTTTGAAGGCATTGACTTTTCGGAACAAACTGGTTGCCAGTCCGATGACCCGTAACCGCTCCTCCAAAGCATGCCCTTGCTCCGCCCTGACCGATTTCATAAATGCCGCCCAATCCATCGTCATTACCCCCACCTGAAAAGCAGGCTTCGGCGCTTGTTTCCGGACATTGCCATATTGACCGGAAAGACTCTGAATTCTTCTCCTCTGCTTTTCCCACAATTCCCGATAATTGTTCAATTCATCCGGGTCAAATCTATTAGCAGCGGCCCATTGGCTATCAATGAAGGCCCGCGCTTGCTTTAATAAAGGTCCACTACCAGGATCGGACGAATGGATCAATATGCCAGCCTCCGTATTCCGGGTAAATGCCTCCTGCGTAAAGTTACTGCTGCCGGTAAGCAAAGCCCAGTCCTTTTCGGAATTGTAAAAAAGAAAGAATTTGGGATGGAACGTTCCTTCCGGCTGTTTGATAAAACGCACTCCGCTATGGTTCAGGAACTCTTTGATAAAATCCGGATGAGTCTGATAAAAATGGAGCCCGACGACAACTTGTCTGATCCTTTCGTGG
>CALEYM010000312.1 GCA_937926185.1 uncultured Bacteroidota bacterium
CAGCAACAACAAGCATTAAAGCGGGTCGACAACATGAAATGCATTTTTATAATACACTGCAAAACTATACTGGCATTTAACAAAAACCAAGCCGGAATTGTTTTTTAACGATAAAAACATCCTGCGCCTGCGGGCTTGGGGAATACGAGGCCATATCCTTTACCTTTGCGCGATTTTTAAAAAATTCATTTATACCTGATCACTTGAAAGAAGTATTTATCATCGACGGGATTCGCACCCCGATCGGCAGTTTTGGCGGTAGCCTCGCGCCCATTAGGGCCGACGACCTGGCCGCGCACGTTTTACGACAACTTCTGGAACGCCATCCCGGCCTCGAGCCTGCCGCGATTGCCGATGTCATTATGGGGTGCGCCAACCAGGCCGGTGAAGACAACCGGAACGTAGCGCGTATGGCGCTGCTGCTGGCGGGCCTGCCCTGGTCGGTGCCGGGCGAAACCGTCAACCGCCTGTGCGCAAGCGGCATGGCCGCTACTGTACACGCGGGCCGGGCCATCCAAGCCGGCGACGGCGATATCTTCCTGGCCGGCGGCGTGGAACACATGACCCGCGGGCCCTACGTGTTGAGCAAATCAGCCAAACCCTTTGGCAACGATGCCCAATTGTACGATTCCAGTTTTGGCTGGCGTTTCGTCAATCCGCTCATGCAAGAACTTTACGGCACGGAGGCCATGGGACAAACCGCGGAAAATCTGGCTGATATGTACCAAATCAGCAGGGAAGACCAGGATAAATTCGCCCTGTGGAGTCAGCAAAAAGCAGCCCGCGCGCGGGAAACAGGCCGGTTGGCCGAAGAAATAGCGCCCGTACCGGCGCCACGCCCGAAGGCAGAGCCCGTGTTCATCCGGGATGACGAATTTATCAAGCCGGATACCACTATAGAAGTTTTGGCCAAACTCAAACCGGCATTTCGCAAGGAAGGAACCGTGACGGCTGGAAACGCATCCGGACTGAATGACGGGGCCGCGGCCTTGCTGATCGCGTCGGAGAACGGGGTGAAACAACATCAGTTAAAACCGCTTGCCCGTATCGTCGGCTCAGCAGTAGTTGGCGTCGAACCCCGTATCATGGGTATCGGCCCTGTACAGGCTTCGCGGCATGCGTTGGCCAAGGCCGGTTTGCGTTTGGACGACATGTCGGTGATCGAGATCAACGAGGCTTTTGCCGCCCAGGTACTGGCCTGTACCCGCCAACTTGAACTGGCCGACAACGACCCCCGGCTCAACCCGAACGGCGGCGCCATTGCATTGGGCCATCCGCTGGGTATGTCGGGCGCGCGCCTTATCCTTACTGCCACGCGGGAACTGCAGCGCCAAAACGGTCGTTACGCGCTTTGCGCCATGTGCATCGGTGTCGGGCAGGGCTACGCAGTGGTACTGGAGCGGGTGTAGCGACTCCTTTGAAGGCAAACCGGCGGTTTTATATTGCCTCAATTAGAAAGTGTATCTTGTTCAGAAGCAGGTGGTATGGACTCGGCAGGCGGTTGGTTTGCACGCCGGAAGTGCATTTCGAATTGCATTCCGCGCAGTTCGAGGCTGAGCGCAAGGGTTGAATCTGTTATACCCTGAATCAGGTATTTTACCGGAGGCGTACTCTTTTGCCGGATTTCATTGCGGCTCACGGTATATTCCATCGGTTCTTCCGGTCCTATGGGCAGGTTAGTTTGCATTTTGCCATCGTCGCCAAAGCGGAAATACGTCCCGCTCAGCGTTTCTGTGGGCTTTTGATTACGCAGCCCACTGATTATTTCCCATCGCCCGATCAGCGCGAGGTTGTTGGACTTCGTTTCATCCTCGCAGGAAAAGACGAACAACGCGGCGGAAAAACACGTCAGGAAAATGGCGAAGAGGCGTGCTAGCATCGTAGAAGCGTTTACTTTAACTCCGCAAAGCCGAAACCCAGGTGTGGGAACTCACCAAATCCGGCATAATAGCAAAATTCCATCAGCGGCACAGGCATGCTCACCTCAAACTCGAAAACGAAGCCCCTCAGCTGTGAAATGCCGTCCGGGTTTGGTTTCAAGTGAATTAACCGGGATTTGGCCTGGCCCAGCAACCTGAATTGCATTGGAAACGATGGGTCGAGCAATTTAAGTGCAGCCAGCGATTTATATTGCATGGCAGCCTTAAAACGTCGAACCGCGTGATTGAAAAAACTGATATCGTACGCTTCGTTGTCCGGCAAGAGGTACAAATTAGCGGCTTTGCCTTCTTCAACGGTAGTGATCGAAACCGGTGACACCGCTTTAAATTGCATGGTATCTTTAAAAAGCGGGCGGGGCATTATTTGCCAGTGCTTTACTTCAAACTGTGCCGGGCGCCCATCCACCGTGCCAAGCGTCAGGGGCAATTGGCGGAATAAATGGACGATCTGCTGCTCAAAGGCAGGATCGAGGTACAAGGAAACGCTCAACTTTACCTGGTTGCCCAGTAATTTGAACTCTTGTTTCACCTGATCCATTTCATACGGATAAATGGCCAGTGAACTAAACGAAAATAGCTTGAAATTGCGGGAATTCAGGTCAAAACCGCGCTGTTGCACCCATGCAGACAGCTCTGCCCCGGCGTTGGAGAGTACCGAAAATATCCAGTTGGAAATTTCCGATTGGTAATTTATTGGAATAATGGCGCCCTTCTGACAGGAAAGGCTGAACTGGATGCGCATAGTCGTTTATTAAGATTAAAGAAAAGATTAAGTGCCCAGATGAAATAACTGCTTTGGTTCGAGTTCCCCCCTAAGGTCATCTTTTCACCGCGAAAAGTACGGAAAAGTTAAAAACGGCAAGAAAAAAAATAAAAAAGGGCTTCCCGGCCCGAAGAAATTCCCTGCTCTGCTATGTGTGCCACTCGATCTCTGACAGTCCGCCTGGCACGAACATCCCTCTGTACAGCAGTAGCCGACGCGCAATATCGGCAAACAGGTCGAATTCTTCCCTGGCGCGGGAAAGCCCGGAATAATTAAGCGTGTTGTGAGCGCGGCACTCAGGAGATTATAAGGGAATGCCGGCGATAACGGATTAAAACAGATAACCTTAGGCGGGGGCCCTGGCAAATTTTTCTTAATTTCGGGGAATATTTAAAAGAAACGACGTTCAAATACCAGCATATACATGTTTATGGGGTTTGCAATTCCGTGATAATGAAATCACGCTGGTCTTGTGGGTTGTTCCTTTCCGTGGTGGTTGTTTTTGAGGTTTGATGACGGCTGGGTTGTAAAATTTGAAAATTGGCAAAGAGCAGACCGAGAATGAACAGG